>JAZOWR010000035.1:0-2788 GCA_045659345.1 Ructibacterium sp. | reverse complement strand
CACCGTCCTTGCGTAGGTCTTCTCCGGCATGAAGTCCCAAACGAATGTCCAAAATACCCTTTTCTCGAAAAACAGAAAGGACTCTTTTGGCTGTTTCAACCGCCTCTTCCAGTGATTGTGGTCGGTACTTTCCCTCTTGATACAAAGCGGCAAGTGCAGTGTCTTTAAGCACCAGTACCGGATAAATCCGAACGCAATCCGGCTGCAGTTTGGCAAGCTCCTGCGCGGTCATCCAATCGGTTTCAGGCTGAGAACCATACATGCCTGTCATCATTTGCAGACCCACTCCGATACCTGCCTGACGAATCGCCTTTACTGCCTCAACAGTTCTGGAAAAGGTGTGTCCACGATGATTCATCGCAAGCACGGCATCTGATGCCGACTGCGCCCCCAATTCTATGGTACTTACACCCCAGCGCTTGGCAAGAGCAAGAGAGGCATCGTTGATGCAGTCCGGTCTGGTCGATAGCCGGATTCCGTCAATCCGGGGACGAAAGGAATCTGCCACACGGTAAAACTCCTCTTGCTTATCCAGGGGGAGTCCGGTGAAGCTACCGCCGAAAAACGCAATCTCTTTTCTGCAATCTCCTTCGGGCAGATAGGAGAGCTGCTTGATTATTTCGTTTTTTGCATCCTCTGAAGAAACCGTGGTTATTACTCCGGTTATCTTTCTCTGGTTGCAGAAGATACAATCATGAGGGCATCCCTCATGGGGAATAAACACGGGAATATGATACTGCTTCATAGTTCCATATATGCCTGTTTGGCGGCTTGCTGTTCAGCTTCTTTGCGGCTGCCCCCCACACCTTTGCCAATCACCTTTCCCCGATATAGTGCCTCAGCTGCAAAGGTTGGCTTATGGTCAGGGCCTTGTCGATCCACCAGACGGTATGTCACTACATCAGAGCCCTTATCCCGCTTTTGAAAGAAATTTTGAATTTCGGACTTATAGTTGGTAAGATCTATCTCAACAGAATCGTCCATTGCCTGTTGGAGCTGGTGCATAATCCATTCCCTTGCCGATTCAATGCCACCGTCTAAAAAAATAGCACCCAACACCGCCTCAAAGGTATCTGCCAAAATAGAATCCTTATCCTTGCCGCCGCAAACGGTTTCGGATTTACCAAAACGAATCCCGCTTCCCAAATCCAGTTTTCTTGCCACTGCCGCCAGGGATTTCTCACAAACAGCATTGGCACGCATTTGGGTCAGTCTACCCTCGTCTAAATCGGGAAACCGCTCGTAAAGATAGCTCGCTACCACAAAGGACAGTATACTGTCACCCAAGAATTCTAACCGCTGATTGCTCTCGATATTTCGTTCGTTGGCAAGGGAAATATGGGTTAACGCCGTATGTAGCAGTGTTTGATTACGAAAGGTATATTCCAATCGCATGACACATCTTCTCCTTTGTTTTTAGTCAAAGACATCCCAGGTGCGGGATGTCTTTGGTTAATCTGTGTATTTTTTCATAACAATAGAGGCATTGTGACCGCCAAATCCCAGAGAGTTGGAAAGGGCGTAGGTAATATCTGCATTGCGTCCCTGATTGGTCACATAATCCAAATCACATTCAGGATCCGGTGTTTTATAATTGATGGTTGCCGGAAGATATCCCTCCTCCAGCGCCAGAGCTGTGGCAATTGCTTCAATCCCTCCTGCCGCACCCAGCATATGTCCGGTCATGGACTTTGTGGAGCTAACTGCCATCTTATACGCATGGTCACCAAACACAGTCTTAATTGCTGCCGTTTCATATTTGTCATTGTAGGGCGTAGAAGTGCCGTGGGCATTGATATAATCCACCTGATTTGGCATAATGCCTGCACTCTTCACCGCCGCCGCCATACAACGAGCACCACCTTCGCCATCCGGTGCCGGTGCTGTCATGTGATACGCATCATTGGAAGAACCATATCCTACTACTTCTGCAATAATATGTGCACCTCTTGCCTTGGCATGCTCTAACTCTTCCAGCACCAAGATGCCCGCTCCCTCGCCCATAACAAATCCATCACGCTCTGCGTCAAAGGGCGAGCACGCCCCCTTGGGGTCATTGTTTCGAGT
Source organism: Ructibacterium sp. (assembly GCA_045659345.1). Lineage (GTDB taxonomy): Bacteria > Bacillota > Clostridia > Monoglobales > Monoglobaceae > Ructibacterium. The sequence goes on along the minus strand of JAZOWR010000035.1, from coordinate 721 downwards.
GCTCAGCGCCTTCATCGAACAGAATCCCGCCAACGAAAGCTCATTGATGGTTGCCTCTGCGCCGCCGGATACTATTACATCCGCATCGCCGCGTTGAATTGCCAAAAATGCGTGTCCAATGGCATCGGTACCGGATGCGCAGGCAGAAACTGCCGTCAGATTGACTCCCTTTAAATGAAAGCGAATAGCTACCTGACCCACCGCCATATTGGAAATCATCATCGGTATCATAAATGGGCTTACCTTAGAGGGACCCTTTTCCAACAAGCGACTATGCTGTTCACATGTGGTATGAATACCGCCAATACCGCTGCCGAGCATGCAGCCCATGCGCTCAGGGTCTTCAGCATCAATATCCAGCTTTGCATCTTCTATCGCCATCTTGGCGCCGGCAATTGCGTACTGAACAAACAAGTCCATCCGCTTTGCTTCTTTTTTATCCATATACTCTGCCGGATCAAAATCCTTGACCTCTGCTGCAATTTGGCAATCATAGTCAGATACATCAAATCGGGTGATTCTGTCGATGCCGCAAACTCCCGCCTTAATGTTCTGCCAAAATATATTTTTACCAATTCCTATCGGGGTTACTGCACCGACTCCGGTGACAACGACTCGTTTCATTTCTTTTCCTCCTGTTATTGTGAAAGATTTTACAAAAAGACACATCCTATATGCATTTTTGTAAAATCTCCGGCTATGCAGAGAGTCTGCATAGCCG
>JAZOWR010000034.1:0-11930 GCA_045659345.1 Ructibacterium sp. | reverse complement strand
ATCGGTGTGAAGCTCAAGCTCACCAGCGGACTTTCTGTAATGGTCACCGGAACGGACACCGTCTGCCCCATGATGGATACTGTTATTTCATAAGTATTGCCAACTGTCCACGGATTTTCATTGTTTTGATTAGAAGAACAGCTAAAGGAATGCCATGTACCCTGATATTCTAATCCGCTGTCATTGCCGGTCAGCACAGTACCATCACTAAAAGTGGCTGTATAGGTAGATTTGCACAGCAGATCTGATGGGCGAAAATACCAACAACCATCGCTATAATATCCATATGTATTGTCTGCCACCGAAATCGGTGTGAAGCTCAAGCTCACCAGCGGGCTCTTTTCCTCTGTAAAGAATACTTTGATGTTTGAAATAAACACGCGGCCAGCATACGTACTGCCTCTGTTACTGCTTGTACTAATGGTAACTGTATTGGATGCCGCCATATCAAAAGACAGCGTGCCCCAAGTGCAATCCTCCGTATAAGGAGCCAAAACCGGCTCACTGCCGTTAACAGAAATGCAGTTTGAGTTGGTGGGATACGAGCTGCTCTTTGTATACCAGTCATGGCAGGTGATCTCCACCTTGGTAACTTTCTTGCTGAAAGTTAATCCCAATTCGCCATTAACACTACTTGTTCCCAATTTTATTAGGCCACTTGTATCAGGGAATGCACCACCGGTACTATTGCCATTGTAAACTTTATAAACATTAACGCCCGTCAGTTCCGGGTTGGATGCCACACCCTGAAACAGGCTCAGCGCTGTCCCTGCGGTAAGCAAATCCCCAGTTCCGGTCAGTGAACTGAAGTCCAGCGTCAAGCTGCTTGTGCTCTCTGTGCCGCTGTCTTGTACTGGAGCCGTCGTTGCCGGAGTAGACGTTACCGGAACCGTTGTTGCCGGAACTGTCTCTGTCACCGGCGCAATCTGCTCGGTTGCGGGGGTTGTTGCCTCCGGTGTGGACTGTGCAGTTGCCTGCTCCTGTGCACCCACACCCACCGGCATCATGGTAAACACCATGGCACATGCAACCACAAAGGACATCAATCTTTTCGTATTTTCGCTCATCATTTATCCCTCCGCTTTACTTTTGGGGCACACATCACAAATTACAGATGTGTCCTTATTTTCAAAAAATCCTATATCGATCAGTGTACAGTCATCAGATATTGCTTTTCCACTGTACACACAATAGGTCGTCTGGTATAAAGTTTTATGGGTAACAAAATTCTTGTTGGCATTGGTCTGTGTGCTGTATATTTCATTCACTACAGATGCGAACATATTGTCTGCTTTATTGCTATCGCTTTTACCATGCCAGACTGCCAGGCTATATCCCGGCGTGACACCCACAAACCAGTTGTCCTCGTTGTTGTCACCGGTTCCGGTTTTGCCTGCTACCTGTACATCTCCACACGATACCTGCTCTCCCGTTCCTCCGGGTGCTACAACACCTTGCAGAAGCTTGTTCATTAAATCCGCTGTCTCTGCACGGACAACGCGCTTGCCGCCATCCTGCCATTCATACAGGGTTGACCCATCCTCACAAATGATGGTATTCACTGTTTTTACAGGTGAGTATATACCGCCATTTGCAAATATCTGATAGTACCCCGCCATTTCAACAGGTGTGATACCTGTTTCCAAATAACCCAGGGCCACATTACCGATAACCTCTTCTTTTCCATAGGTATTCAGGACATATTCTTCTTCAATCAGCGCCATCCCGAAATTGTCTTGCAGAAAATCAATGGATGTATCCACGCCCACATCTGCCAAGCACTTCACTGCTACGGTATTTAAAGAGGTCCGCAGCGCATCATATACCGTTACATTTTCATAGGAGTACACTCCCGTTGCATTTGCCGGCCAATCCCGGGACTCGCCATCCTCATCGGCCAATTTCTTATAAGGCGAATCCTCGTAATTTTTGGCCCAGTTGACCATTCCGGTGTCCACAGCCGGAGTATACACACTCAACGCCTTAAAGGATGAGTAGGGTGCTCTTCTGCTTCGTGTATGGTTCACTTGATGTCCATCTATGTCATTGCTATACACCGCAATCAACTTTCCGTTGAGGTCCGTTACCGCACATGCGGTATTGCCAACGGTTTTCCAGTCATCCATGGCCGTTGATGTTGCTTCAAAAACAGTACGATCAAATGCGGTATGTATTTGATAGCCGCCTGTGAACAGGTGCTCTCTGGCATCCTGCTCACTGCAATTCTTCTGTTGGGCAATCAGTTCCGTGGTTTCCGCAAGAACAATTTCTAAATAAGCCCAATAATCCGTATCATAGATTTCTGCAACGCTTTTTGTGGAAATCATCAAATTCCTATCTGTGTCGAAAATTGAGATTTCTTTGAGTTCAGCTGGATCAGGCTTCTTTTCCTCTTGCTGCACGCAGAAATATATCACTCCTGTTGCCGTTAGTACCAGGGCTAATACAGCTATCACAATAAGCGCAATACGTATTCCTCTTTTCACTGCCTAGCCTCCCAATGTATCGATATATTTCTGTACTTCATCGGATAATTGTGTTTCAGGCTGATCTTTGATCATTTTTCCCAGCGTGCCCAGCCGCTTCATGTTTTCTTTGAACAGCTTGCCGACTTCAAGCAGTTCCGCCTTGCAAATCTCCGCACTCTTTGTGTCACCGGCTTTTTGATACAAATCAATGCCGATGATCAGCATTTTGCAATATTCGTCGTACTCGCTTGTCAAAAAGGGATTTCTCTCCAGCGCTGCCCGGCCATTTTGAATAACCTGGCCAAAATCACCTTTGGAATATGCGCATTTTGCCTTGATGCTGTAAGGCGCATAATAGTATGTATTGTGTTGGAGAATTTCTCCCGCCAACACATCTGCTTCGTTCAAATCTTGGGTCTGTTCCAGCATGCTCAGCTTGTTCTGTGTGTTGTAGGGGTACAAGGTATCCGACACATTTTTTAAGCCAACATTTGCCAATAGCAGTGCTACGCCAAGATACACGCTTGCTGCCACTGTAAGCACAAGGCAGAGTTTTGTCATCAATTTCGGCTTGGCCTGCATTGTCTTCTTTGTCTCTACCCGGGACATCAGTAAAAGCAGTAGGAAGAATATTCCCATAAACTGCAAATTGAACTCAAAGAAACTGTGGATACACATTGCTGACACGATGATTTTATCTGTAACAGCAACCTCTTTATTGAAAAACCATTTTCCCAGAGCAATAAAAAACACACTAACAGGCACGATGCCGATATCCAGCAACAGTTGAATAAAATCATTATGGGCATACGCAACTGCATAAACGCCAGTCTGGACGCTTTGCTGAATGTAGTAATAGCCCATATATCCCATACCGAACGGATATTTTAATAACAGTGGGATAGCATCCACCCAATATAGTAACCGTCCCACAAGGGTGCTCTCTGTCAGAGAAATTCTTAAATAGCGGTGGAGAACGGACTCCTCGTTCAGCGCCAGTAAGGCACCAAAAATGGCCACGACGGCAATCAGACTTAACAGAATCGTCCGCACTTTCTTTTTGCTAACGCAGAAAAGGAAGCCAATGTTCGCCAGAATGGCCACAACAAATGCGGTTCTGCTTCCGGTGTAAAAAAATCCTCCAATCAATACTGCCAGAATCAAATAGTCCCAGACATTTTTTCCAGCCTTTCTCAGGAGAAGCATTTCACATACCAGCAAAAACAGGGCAAACGTGTTCGGGTATTGAAAGAATCCCGCAAGTCTCCCTGCCACTGAGAACAGGTTTTTCATCACCGGAATCTGCATTCCAACCACGGACACAATTACCATCACTGCCGCTAATGCGGGCAATATGTCCAGTACATTGCCTACCTCTTTTTCCTGCTGCAAACAAAGCACGTATAGAATCAGCGGAAGAAATTTCAAGAAGCCTATCAATGCCATGCCCTTGTCAAGTGCCCACAGGCATGAAAGTCCATATCCCAAGCAAATGGCTACCACTGCAGAAGTGAGAATATCTTTTCGCACTGTCAAGGTTTTTACCCTGTTAATCCGGAGCAAAAGATAAACACTCATTGCAATTGACAGAGCACAGGAAATATATTCATGAAAGCCACCGATCAGAATGAGCGCCATCGTTAAAACGCCATCAGAAAAGCTAATTTTCTTCTTCATTAGCATATACATTTCTCACCCTTTGTCCATCAACTAAATCCGCATTTTGAAGCAATAACAGCCTGTCAAATATCTAATTCATTATAGCCTATTTTCCATTGAAACACAAGTGTTTTTTCCATGTGGACACAACGCAAAAAGTGTTTCTGTCGACCGGACCATTTGGATAATATATGCACTTTTTTGCTTGTACGGAACAGACTTTGTGCACAAATACCAATCAACCTTGGAGCACCGTTCACACTAATAATCAAAGCCGTTTTTGCTTAAAATCATAAGGGGGCGGCATTCAGCCGCCCCCTTATGGGTTAATAATATTATCCCGCAATTCTCTTGCGGCTGATGACCAATACCGCCAGGCACGCAACGCTTGCCAGTAATGCAGTGAGGCCCATCATCAGATTGGTGTCATCACCGGTCTTTGGCGGGTCAATTTCTGCCGGAGGTGCTGTGTACTTATTGATGAAGGTCACTCCATCGGCACCTTGTGTGCCCTTGGTGTAAGTGTATATCATCTTCATCGTGCCGTCCAGATTGTCCTCCGAAGTAACAACGACCATATACTCCGCCTTATCATAGGTGATGGTATCATCCGGATCAGAAGCATCCTCCGTAATGAAGTAGATGTAGGTTGCCCCCAATTCTGCTTGCCGCTCTTCAAATGTGAAGGTGCCGTCTGCCATATTGGTGACCTGCTCCACCAGTTCTGCCTTTTCCCACTGCCCTGCCTCATTTATCTTGGCAAAGTAGAGGTTAAAGGTGAACTCGCCGGGCTTCAGATCCCGGCCTTGCAGCTTCTTCAGACCGCCGAGCTTGATCATTCCGGGAGTGACATTATAGGTATTGCGGAACTGGATAACCGTCGCAGTAGAGCCGGTCACATCCCGTCCGTCCACTTTCAAGGTGGCTTCCAGATTACCGTTGTGGTTATCTGTCACGGTGATTTCTACCTTGTACGGTGTCTTGTGGGTCACAACGCCCTTCTCGTCCACTTCGTCTTCCAGCACCACATAGTAGTATGTTCCGACCTCGTCAAACATCTCAGGCATAAATACCACACTGCCCGTTCCGTCATCCTGCAGCTCCAGCACCACATCATCCTGCACCAATGTGTTCTCGTTGTATGTATAGGTGCTGTCAGTCTTGTGCAGGTCAAACTTGAATTCGCCATCCACCAGATCACGGCCAGTCAGGGTCTTGGTCGCCTCTATGGTCACATACACAGGATCTGCTTCATAGCGGTTGTTGAACTGAATCTTACCCGTTGCGGTGATGTCCTCATACTTGGTAACCTCAGTCAGAACACCTTCTACCTCTTCCTTGGTGACGGTGCCCTTATAGAGTTTCTTGTCTGTGATGGACAAAACGCCATTATCATCCTGCACCACTTCCAGACGGATGTGGAAAGAAGAAGTGTCGTAAGAAACGCCGCTTTCATCGCCGATAACTTCTGTGATCTTGTAGTGGTAAATACCAGCCTCGGGGATCGTCACAGCGGGGAACTTGAATTCACCGGCTGCATCGTTCTTAACCGTCTGCCCGATCTGCTGGCCGTTGATGGCGTTGATGAGCGCAAACTCGAACTCACCCTCTTCCAGAGGACGGCCGTCCAGCTTCTTTTCACCGCTAAACTCATCGTAAATATCGAAGGTAATGGAAGCGGGAACGAAGCCGTTACGGAAGACAATTCCGGTAGCCGGGATGCTGTTTCTGATCATGGTCACCCGGGCGGAAAGCACGCCCCGGGAATTGTCCGTTACGATAACTGTGATCTCATAAACAGACTCATCATAGTCAAAGCGATCATCCGTGCCTGCAACCTCTGTCAGTCTGTAAACATAAGTACCGGCCTTAGTGTAGGTGATCTTGTCAAATGTGATCACACCCTTGTCGGTGTTCTTCACCGTTGCCTCGCTGGGCATAGGCGCATTGGCAGTCACAGCCTCCAGACGGAACTGGAAGTCATTTCCCTGCATGGTTTTGCCAGTCAAAATCTTCTCTCCGGACAAAGTCACGTCCACAGGTCTTGCTTCATAAGCATTCTCGAAGGAAATAATCTCATTTTCATTCAGTTGCCGACCGCTCTCGTTCTCGTTCTCCTTCACCACGCGGATGACGGAAGCCAACAACTGGGCATTGCCGTTATCGGTCACAGTGACGGTGACCTCATAGAATCTTCCGTCGTAGGTAAAGCCGCCAATGGGATTTTCCTTGGATTCATAGATCTTGTACTTGTAAATGCCCTCAGCCGTAAATTCAATGCTTTCAAAGGCCACCGCGCCGTTGGCGGCATTCTGTACCGCCGTATTTGCAGGCAGAGGTGCGCCGGGAGTCAATGCTTCAATGACGAATGTAAACTCATCCGCATTCAGCACCCGGTCACCGGTGATGGTCTTGTTGGCGGTCAGGGTCACATAAGCAGAATCAGAAGGTACAAAGGTATTGGTAAAGGTGGGCTTGCCGCCTTCCATTGCACCGCCGGAATGAGGTGTGACCACCGTTGCTGCAGAAATCGTTCCGTCGCCATTGTCCTTGACAGTAATCTCCACTTTGTAAACGGCTGTATCATAAGTAATATTGGGGTTGCCGGTATTCAATTCTGCCAGATAGTAGGTGTAAACCTCACCCGCCATGGTTGCACGGTTGGCCGCATAAGTCAGCACGAACTGTGCATTGCCTTGGGCATCTGTAACAGTGGAACGAACGATTTCATCCGCATTGGCAATATCTGCACTGTCAAACAGGGCAAACTGGAAGCCATTGAGCCGGTAGTTGCCATTCATCTTCTTGACTACATTGATAGTGGCCGTTGCAGAGCCGACAGGCTGATATACATTGTTGAAATTCGCCGTAACCGTGTAGCTGCCGCTGACGGTGGTGTTGATCTCGTTGTTTACTGCAACAATCTCCAAATCACCGTCCATATCGCTGTCCGCCACCACCACATTGAACCGCCGTTCAGCCGTATCATAAGTGATGCCGCCCTGTGTTCCCTCTGCCTCGGTAATTCTGTAATGGTAAGTACCGGCACTGGTGTAGGTTTCCGAGGACAGACTGAACAGATGACTTTTGTGGGTATCATCTGCATCAATAGTCGCAGTTCCTACCACCACAGCTCCACGGGTGGTGAAGACCTGCTCCAAAGTGAAGGTGTAGCTTTCACCGTCCATCCAGTCAGTGCGGTTACCGGTGATTGCCTTGTTGATCAACACTTCAATACTGCTGCCGTTGGTGCCCACAGGAATATAAGTGTTTACAATCAATGCCTGATCGTTGGCAGATGCATCCACTGTTCCGCTCAGGACACTCATTTCTCTGTTGAGTGTGAAGCCATTGGGGATATTGATTTCCTCCACTGTGTACTTTGTTTCTTCCGCGATGCCCCGCACCACATAGGATTCTCCCTCTTTCAAGGTGACAGTAAAGGTGCCGTCTGCAGGAACAGTCAGTGTGCCGGAAGAAGTCGTAAATGTGCCGGATACCGGTCTGTTATTGGAATCTGTCAAGGTGACTCTCGCTGTGAATTCCACGGTGTCAGAAATGTCCACCGCATTGCCAGCCGCATCCACCACCTGCTTGGTAATGACCAGATCTCCTTCGCCGATGGCGGTATTGACAAAGTCAACCTCATCGATCATGTAAGCCGCCACACGGCCCGCCGCGGCCGTTCCCATGGAAATACCATTGACATGTACGGACTTGACCTTGTAATCCTCATTGGTGGAAACTTCTTCAATGGTATAGCTGGCACCAGTGGGAATACCGGTGAGCCAGAAGGTCTGGTCGCTGGTCAGATCCACTGTGTATGTGCCATCAGAGGCCATGGTAATCTCCATCGGTGCACCCAAAGGAACCACTTCCAGAGCCGTTGTCCAACCATTCAATTTGCCAGTGTAGGCAGAGCCATCTGCATTGTGGATGGTAATGCGGAACCGGAATGCATCAGAAGTACCGGTTTCAAAAATATCCACAGTCTTGGAAAGCTTCAGGCCCTGCGCCGGTGTAACTTCTAGAAGGCCGTTGTTGCCCAGGTTCATGTCCACATAGAACATGTTGTTGTGTTCGGTCAAATAGGGGTGGAACACCATATGGGCAGACTTGGTATCGATGCCGTCATTCTCGCTCTTCTGCTCATCGTACATGGTCAGCTCTCTGGCCGGCGTGCCGGCAGGCACGACCCATGCGCCCCGCTCATTTGTCATGGTCACATAGTCAGCCTTCCACTGCGCTGCACCAATGGACACATCAGACATTTTTTCATACAGGAATATTGGCGTAGAGGAGTCCTCTGTGAAAATATACCGGCGGTGATAGTACTCACCCGCAGCGTTCAGCGCGCCATTTGTCCCTTCATTTTCCATCACTAAAGCATAACTGTTTTCGCCGGTCTTTTTGAATACCGCAGAATCAAAGGTATAGTAGAAACGCTCGTTTTCTTTAGAAGGTGTGAACTCTGCCAGAGCAACCACATGCTCATCGTGGCTTTCAGCAGTAATGTCGAAATAGTTTGTCCAGAACTGACGGGTCACACCATCGCTGGCAATATGGTTGCTTTCGGTGATGCGCGTGATATTCAGTTCATTCAAATCAGAACGCAGACCGCTCTCGAATACCAGACGGATGGGATCTGCAGTCTCCATACTGATCTGCACATTGCTGGCTTCGTCCACATTGTCACCTTCCAGCGTCACCGAGTAGGTGATCAGCGGGATCAGCGATGCAGGAATGCTCCACAAAACCGTCTGCTCACCGGTCTGGATGTTAGTGCGCACCTGCACGGACATGTACATCATGTCGGAGTTTTTGATGCTACCAACGGTCTGGCCCAGGAATCCGTAGGATTTGATCTTATAAACTGCATTGTCTGGCGCCGTGGTTGTTCCCTCATTCCAGAACCCTGCATAGGTGCCATCAGCCTTAGCATACCAGCCGATGTAGTTGGACCAATCCGTAGCAGAATTGTATTTCAGCTGTCCTGCAGCAAAAGCATTTGCCACCAAAGTCTGTGCAACAGCAGTATCTGCAATGCCCAGCCGGGTCTTAACGGCGCGGATAAACTCATCACCCAGCTCCGTGGGATTTTCTACCGTTCCCAACCCGCCGTCAGCGTTGCTGGTCAGCTTGGAAGCCATCATGTGGCCATCAAACAGGGTATCTCCCAGCATAATGCCCTTAACATCCTTAACTTCCATATATTCACCAATCACATCGGTGAAGGTCACATAGCCGGAGAAGTCGGGGCTGCCGCCCTCCAGATGGGTAGGATAGTAACGGGACTGGAGAATGATCTCGTCCACAATGGACTGGAATGCATTGGCCAGACCGTTATCCGATGCGGAGAAATACTGATCCACATAGGATTTGCTCGTTACATAGGAGTTCTTGTAAACGGTAACATCCTTCTGACTGTTGTTGTTCTGCGCGCTGGTGCCCTTCACACGAACAGTCAGGCCACCATTGCCCAATGCCAGATAGGATCTCCACAACGAATCCGTCAGGGTGGAACGGTCGGGATTCATAACTGCCTGTGCAATGCTGTTGTTGCCGATATTGAATCCCAGGGTGTAGAACAACCCGCGAACATCAGCATTCTCTTGCTGATAGTGCGCCTCGATCTGCGCCATCACATAAGCTGCAGTCAGCTGCGTCAGGAAGGCATTTCCGGCAGTCAAATTTTGCTCATTGCCGTTGCCCACATTAGATGTTCCCACATTGGTATAATTGGATGTACCGGTGGACGGTGCGCCATCAGACATCAGTACCAGAATGGGCATCCGGTTATCACCAGCTTGCCAGTTGTTATCGCCAATAACGGTGTCCATCTCCTGGAATATCTTCATGGCCTCAAACAGGCCTGCCTGAATATAGGTGCCGCCGCCAAAGGACTTTGCGTTATCAAGATCCGCATTGGCAACCGTGCCACGCACATCCCTGTCTACAGATACACGACCCTGATTGCTCAAGCTCAGATAAACACCGTCAGAGCCGGTGGTATACCGGTCAATGGGCAGGACCCGGGTCACACTTTGAGAATATGTAGAAGTGCCGGTAGAACCAGATGCGGAGTACAGTACCACACCTACGCGGTTGTTTTCATTGGTCTCCAGCAGGGTCTGAATGGCATCATTGGCTGCATCGATCAGCTCATCTTCATCGCCGGAGTTGCTCATAGAGCCGGACAGATCCAGCACCAAAACAGTATCAGTAGGAACCGTGGAATAACCCACCACTTCCTTGTTGGCCGCAACAGCAGACAGTGCAGTCAGGAAGTTCCTGCTGTCATCCACCATGGTAATTTTTCCATCAAACGCTGCGGCATCCTTGAAGACCGATTTATCCGTCCAAACACCACCTGCATTGGCTGTACTGATGTTCGTTTCACTGAAATACTTGTTCCAGTTATCCATGGTATTGACATCAACGATCCGGTTGTAGAAGCTCTCTGTGCCGTCTGCTGCAGAGGCCAGAACCGGAATATAGCCTGCAACCAAGGCAACGCAGAGCAATACACTTAGCAGTTTTGTGCCGATATTGTACTTTTTCATAGTATTTCCTCCTTAGGGTTCAGGGATTTCATTTCTGTATGCTTTCTGTCACTTGCCAAGCTTTGCATTGACTAGTTCCTCAAGTGCTGCTTCATTCGCCTGCCCAATGTGCTCCTTAAAATCCTTCAACACTCTTTTTCCAAGTTTTCTGTAATCCAGGCTCAAGACTTTCTGGATCTTTATCTTCCGAATCTCTTCCGGCACCTGATACATAGTCAGAATATTGTTGAGCGCACCTGCGATCCGGGTCTCCAAAGGCGCCGAATCAGCGGTGGTCATCAGGGTGGCATACTCAATGCCGGACACGATGGTCTCCGCTTCTGAAAACTGCAAATCCGTCCAATTCGGGCAATATTCCCGAAATACATTTTTATTGCGCTCGGTATCATTGCGACGGATGATTTCCAGGCAAATGGGGCTGGTGTAGGTCGCTAGGTAAAATTCTTTAGCAATCTTACTGTCCTCGCACATTGCTGCCATGGTAGTCAGTTCCAGACAGATGGACAGTACGGAACTGACTCCTTCCTCTGCTTCAATTTCCATCATTTTATGTTGGAAATCACAGAGCATTTCCGTAAAGATTGCCAGCAGCTGCTCCTTTGTCGGAAAATAGTAGGTCAAATTTCCTGTACTGATATCCAACGCATCACATATATGCTTCGGGGAGGTAGCAGAATACCCTTGCTCAAAGAACAACTCTGACGCACAGCGGATTATATCCAGTTTGGTCGTTTTGATTTTGGCCATTTTTCAGCCCCCTGTTCTTTTGGATTTTTGTAACGTTCCTATTTTGGAACATTCCTAATTTGGACTAATCCAATAATATCATTATTTTCCAAAAATTGCAAGCACTTTTTGGACTATTCCTAAAACTTTTATTTCCCGCGGTACTTGTATCGCCAAATACAAAAGTGGAAGCCCTTTGGCTTCCACTTTTGTCTGTTGTTAAACATGTTCATCCATAGTCATCTGTCCGCTCAGGCGGTTACGCTGCTCGTACAGGTCATTAAAATATCCTGTGTACTCCACATAGTAGTTGCTGTTGGGGAACAGATAGCGGTGCAGATCGATCAGATAATCGTCCGTCATGCTGGCAATATAGTCCACCACGATCTGGTTGGGCTCTGTTTTTCCGTAGCGCACCTCACGGGGATAACGCGCTTGGTTTACATAATCTATATGATGCAGCAGAATGGGGGAATTTTGCTTATCCTGCACCAAATCATCCAACAGCTGCTCA
>JAZOWR010000033.1:0-5561 GCA_045659345.1 Ructibacterium sp. | reverse complement strand
CTCAATGCCGGCGTGACCGCCGCCTACCACCGCCACATCATAGGTGTCTGCAACAAACAATTTCTTATCCCCTCTCGTTTAAACAGCCCGGTGATTTTACCTTCGCTGTTAATGTTCTTCCGATTTGCTACCGGTTCCTTTGGAAGTCCCGGCATGGTCATGACATCTCCGGTCAGCACTACCACAAATCCGGCACCTGCCGATACCCGAACCTCTCGTACGGTCACAGCAAACCCTTGCGGTCTGCCCAGCAGTTTGGGGTCATCCGACAACGAATACTGGGTCTTTGCCATACATACCGGCAATTGATCAAATCCAAGTTCTGTCAACTGCTTAATGTCCCGCTCTGCTCTTGGAGTATAGTTCACTCCGTCCGCACCGTAAATCTTTTGGGCAACCGCCTCAATTTTGTCTTTAATAGGCAAGGTTTCGTCATAAATAGGAGCAAATTTTTCCTTGCCATCGGCAACCTCAATGGTTTTTACCACCTTTTGGGCAAGTTCCATTCCGCCCTCGCCGCCCTTGGCAAAAACCTCACACATAGAAACCTCTACCCCTTTTGTCTGACAGAACTCCTTAAGGATTGCAATCTCGTCATCGCTGTCGGTATGGAATCGATTGATTGCCACCACCACCGGAAGTCCATACTTCTGCATATTTTCAATATGTGCCTCCAGGTTTACCATTCCTTGTTTTAATGCATCGGTGTTTTCCTCACCAAGATCTTTCTTAGCAACACCACCGTTATATTTCAGGGCACGAATGGTTGCAACCAACACAACCAGACTGGGCTTTAGGCCGGCAAACCGACACTTGATATCTAAGAATTTTTCCGCACCCAAATCCGAACCAAAGCCTGCCTCGGTAATACAATAATCCGCAAGCTTGAGTCCTAATTTGGTTGCCTGAACAGAGTTACAACCATGGGCAATATTGGCAAACGGACCGCCGTGCATTAAGCAGGGAGTGTTCTCCAGTGTCTGCACAAGGTTAGGTTTAATGGCGTCATGAAGCAAAAGTGCCATCGCATTGGCAACTTCCAGTTGAGATGCCGTCACCGGCTTTTCATCGTAGTCATAGCCAATAACAATTCTTCCAAGCCTTTGCTTTAAATCATCCATATCATTGGCAAGACAAAGGATTGCCATAATCTCGCTGGCAACTGTGATCTGAAATCCATCTTCACGGACGAAGCCGTTGACCTTGCCGCCCATCCCTACAATCACCTGACGAAGCGCACGGTCATTCATATCAAGACAGCGTTTCCATGTAATCCGCCGGCTGTCAATCCTGAGCGCATTTCCCTGATGGATATGATTATCAATCGCCGCAGAAAGCAGATTGTTTGCAGCGGTAATTGCATGCATATCTCCAGTAAAGTGGAGGTTGATATCCTCCATCGGTACTACCTGAGAATAACCGCCACCTGCCGCACCGCCTTTGACACCCATCACAGGACCCAGAGACGGTTCTCTAAGCGCAATAATGGCGGACTTGCCGATTTTGCTCATCGCTTGACCCAGGCCGACGGTAACCGTGGTCTTGCCCTCGCCTGCGGGAGTCGGATTAATTGCGGTAACCAGAATCAGTTTTCCGTCGGGACGGGATGCAAACTTCTCAGCAACATCACTGCCCAGTTTTGCTTTATACTTACCGTAGAATTCCAGATCCTCAGAGGCAATTCCAAGTTTTTCTGCCACAGACGCAATCGGTTTCATCTCTGCAGCTTGTGCAATCTCAATATCTGTTCTCATCTTCCATTCTCCCTTGTTTATAAAAGTTGAATCCCCAATTGTTTGCTTTGTTTGATGGTTTCTTCGTCCCAGACCGAAACCTGAACCTCACCGATATGGGCGTTACCTAAAAGCAGCATGCAAAGTCTGGACTGACCGATACCACCTCCCATAGTCAATGGAAGTTTTCCGTCAAGCAGTGCCTTGTGAAAAGGCAGGCTCCGTCTGTCATCACAGCCTGCTTTTGTCAGCTGTTCATCCAGAGATTTTTCATCTACGCGAATTCCCATAGAGGATATTTCAAGTGACAGTCCCAACACTTCATCCCAAAACATAATGTCGCCGTTAAGCTTCCAATCATCATAGTCAGGAGCTCTGCCGTCATGCTTGTTGCCGGATGCCAAAACATCACCGATTTCCATAATAAAAACTGTCTTATGTTCCCTGACGCAAGCATTTTCTCTCTCCTTGCCGGTCATATCGGGATACAAATCCTCCAGTTCCTGGGTGGTGATAAACTTAACCTCCCGGCAAAGCTCCGTCGTGATTTCTGGAAACTCTCTTTTCAGAACCTCCAAGGTATCGCATACTGCACCAACAATACTTTTGACGGTCTCTTTTAAATATTCCTTATTTCTGTCCTCACGAGAAATAACCTTACACCAATCCCACTGGTCTACATAGACCGAATGAATATTGTCAAGCTCCTCATCCCGACGGATGGCATTCATATCGGTATACAAACCCTCGCCGACCGGAAATCCGTAATTCCCCAACGCCATACGCTTCCATTTTGCCAGAGAATGTACCACCTGTGCATCGGTACCGGCATCCGGAATATCAAAAGCAACCGCCCGTTCATATCCATTTAAATTATCATTAAGCCCGGTTTTGCTCTCTACAAACAAGGGCGCTGTCACCCGACGAAGGTTCAATGCCTTGGTCAGATTCTCCACAAAGGTCTGTTTGATGACCTCAATAGCCCTCTGGGTTTCATAAAGGCCCAATTTAGGTCGGTAGTTGTTAGGAATGATAAATTTACTCATCGGTATTGTCACCTCTCTATATTATTCTCCCTGAATCGGAAGTTTCTTCTTAGCTGCTGCCTTGCGGATTGTTTCAATTACATTGATGTTGCCCATATTACCGGCAACCGTCATCCGGGTCAACGCACCGACGCCCTCAGACACCAAATTCACCGAAAATGCCTCTTCTGTAGTCTTATCATCCACCAGCGCCCTAAGCTTATATCCTGCCCGCTCTGCGGCATTCAGCACAGCATCGTTATAAGAACCGTACGGAAAGGCTATCATATCGCACTCCCGTCCCAAATTTTTCTCAATGGCATACTTGGATTTTCTAAGTTCTGTTACCAATTGGTTGGTATCTAGTGTTCCAAGTGCCGCATGGCTTGCCGTATGGGATTGAATCTCAATCCAGCCGCTCTCTTCCATCTCTCTTGCCTGTTCCCATGTAAAATGAGAATAATTCACCTTGCCGTTGCCTGCCATCTCTCCTACCGTATCGGTTACCAAAAAGATGGTTGCCGGAATCTCTAATTCCTTTAAAATAGGATAAGCAAGTTCATAATTGCTCAAATACCCGTCATCAAATGTCACGATAATCGGATTATCCGGAATGGTTACACTGCCATCCGTGCAGTTGATATAGTCAAAGTAATGTCTAAGACTAATCGGGCTGTAATTCACCTTGATTGCCGTCATATGCAAACGAAAATCATAGGGGGAAATCATCGAAATCTCGTTGCCGTCAAAGGATTCCTCTGTAATATGGTGATACAAAAGAATCGGAACCTTTACATCCTTCTTTTCCACTGTCTGCCCGGTCTCCTCTGCCAGTACCGGCAGGTAAACAACCATGAGCAAAAGTGCCAGGCATAGTGCAATCCATTTATGCTTCATCTTTTCTTCCCCTTTCTTTATTCTTCCGGCAGTGTCCAATTTAGCAGAGGGTTATCCAAGTACCACTCTCTGACCGCTATCGATTTTTCGATTTCTCTGCCAATCACCGGATTCTCTCTCAGCGGTGCAATCACATAGACTGCCGCAAGAATCACAGTGACAATCAAGCAGCCCTCCAGCACGCCAAACACCAGTCCCGCCAGACGATTGACCAGACCAATAACCGGCATAGAGGCAAACAGCCTAAGAATTCTGGAAATAAGCATTAGCAAGAGTTTTACCAAGACCACAACCAACAAAAAGGCAATGACATTGAGCATCAACTCCGCCAGATAGGTCGAAACCACCTCGCCGCTTTTTTTAAGCAAATCGCCCATAATTCCGCCGGACTGTGTATTCGGCACAGCATGTTTTTCTGCCATGGTAAGCAAACCTTGATATATGGGAGTTTCTTTTAAGAACCCGGAGCAATACGGATATAGTATCCTGCCAAGAATAATAGCAATTACAAAAGATAAAAGTCCAAACCCCATCTTTAAAAAGCCGCTCCGCCAGCCCCAAAAAGCAAACAAACCCAGAAAAATCACCAACACAACATCGGCACCGTTTACAATCAGGTCTCCAACCATCAGGCTCACTCCTTATCGCATTCTTACAATATAGGCTTCGGTGTTGCCCGCCGCAAGTGCGGTATGTCCGTCTCCAAAAACTCCCAATCCTTTTATGTCATGACGGGCGGTGGCAGTCTTTTTTAGCCTGCCTCGGGTATTCATATACAACACATCACGGTTTCTGGTAATCACCACCATATCCTCAAAGACACTAAGGTTGTGAACATTGCTGTCAGCTTGATACCGCCCCTTGAGTTTGCCGCCGGTGTCATATAGCTCCACAACCGCATTGCCAAGATTATCGGTTGCCACAAACGCCAGAACCTCATCAGAAGAAATGTCATACCTTCCGGGGTTCTTGCCGGCAAAAGAGACAGAAAACACTTCCTTGCCCGAAGTCTTAAATCCGCAAAGCTCGGTATCAGAAACCGCCAAAAGCCGGTTTTCTGAAAACCTCAGGTCTGCAAACAATGCACCGTTTTTCTCTGCTGTTGCAGTCACCTTTTTCCTACGCAGGTCAATAAACTGAATTCTCGAATCGCTGCGGCTTCCTTCGCTGCTCAATTGTGCAACCGCCAGCCAATGTCCATCGTCGCTTAACGCAATATCCAGAATATACCCGTCTCCGCTATTCCATTGAAACCGTTCTTTTCCTTTTTTGTCAAAAACGGTCACCTTGCCCTTATATCCCACTGTTGCAGTGGCAAATGCCACCCAACCCTTTTTGTTTACCTTGGCAGAAATAATATCATTGCCGATGGTATATTCACGGCAAAGTTTTTCATTCTTATAAAGAACCGTCCTATTGTTACCACCCATATCCGCAAGAAGCAGATAGTCTCCGGCTGTTTCTACCATGGGATGGGACATAAAAACATCCGCAGACCAAACCGTTTTACCGCGTGTATTCATCCGGCGAATCTGCTGGTTATTATACATAAGGATATCACCTGCATAGGGAATCATGGTATAATCTCCGCCGGTCTCAAAGTCCATGTCCACTGTTTTGGGCCGATGCATCGGTATCTGAAGCAGATTAACCAGAATCACCAGTGCCAAAAGTCCGGCAAGCAACAAGATTCCCAGCCGCATAGGCTGAAAGGAAAAGCTCTTTCCGCCTACGGTCATGGAAGCACTGTGATTCATCTGTGCTTCCCATTTTTCGGCAAGTTGATTCCATCTCCGTTTGTTCCACTTTACTTTCATAGTTATTCATCCCAAATCATAATAGACTTTTTTTAAGAATAATCCTTGCGGCGGTGCCGTCAACCCGCCACGGGTTCTGTCGCAGGAGG
>JAZOWR010000032.1:0-5127 GCA_045659345.1 Ructibacterium sp. | reverse complement strand
TAGTCCTTTTTATAGGAGCTTGCTAGGATGTACTGTTTGACCGCATCGGTCACAGTGAGTGTAATCTGTTTCTCATCCAAACCCTTCTGCAAATCCGCCAGCATCAGGTCTATGATTTTCAGCAGTTCTTCTTGCGTCAGCGCTTTAAAGATGACAGTTTCATCCACACGGTTCAAAAATTCCGGCCGGAACAAGGCCTTGAGCGCCCGCTCTACCTTAAGCTGTATTGCCTCTTCTTCCTCATTAAATCCGACCACATTGGAACGCTGATCGCTGCCTGCGTTGGAGGTCATGATAATAATGGTATTCTCAAAAGAAACTGTCTTGCCGTGGCTATCGGTGATTCTGCCATCATCGAGAATCTGGAGCAGAATATTGAAAATATCCTCATGCGCCTTTTCAATCTCGTCAAGCAGAATTACCGAATACGGATGTCGGCGCACCTTTTCTGTCAGTTGCCCTGCATCATCATAGCCTACATATCCGGGCGGAGAACCGATTAATTTTGCTACCGAGTGTTTTTCCATATACTCGGACATATCTAGCCGAATCAGCGACTCCTCGCCCTCAAAAACCTCTTCTGCAATCCGTTTGACAAGTTCGGTTTTACCGACACCGGTAGGGCCGACAAAGATAAAGGAAACCGGCCTTTTTTTCAAGCTGATGCCGGCACGCTTTCTACGAATGGCACGGGACACAGCCGAAACCGCATCATCCTGACCTATCAGCCGTTGATGAAGCCTTTCCTCGAGATTCACCAGTTTTCCGGTTTCGTATTCGCTAATATTCTGTACCGGAATCTTGGTCCAAAGTTCAATTACCGTTGCAATATCGCTTGCCGTCAGGTCACGAACCACCGATTGCTCTATCTTTGCAATCTCTTCTTTGAGTTGGCAGGCACGGCTTTTTAGCTCTGCTGCCTTTTCAAAATCCTCCATGGAATCTGCATCTGCGGTTTTTTCCTGCTCGCTTTCAATCCGGGCAAGCTCTCGCTTCTGCTTTTCTAAGTCAATCAGGGCGTTATTTTCCAGATTGACTTTGGACGCCGCCTCATCAATCAAATCAATGGCTTTGTCCGGCAAAAATCTATCATTGATATATCGCTCCGCAAGAACCGCTGCCGTTCGAATCAAATCATCAGATATCCGAACCCTGTGATACTCCTCATAATAGCCCTTGATTCCTTTAAGAATCTCCACGGTTTCTTCCACCGTCGGCTCTTCTACCAACACCGTCTGGAAGCGGCGTTCCAGTGCCGCATCCTTTTCGATATGTTTTCGGTATTCTTCAATCGTGGTAGCACCTATCACCTGAATCTCGCCCCGGGAAAGCGCAGGCTTTAAGATATTGCCCGCATTCATCCCTCCCTCAGCATCACCGGCAGAGGCAATGGTGTGAATCTCATCAATTACCAGAATAATATTACCCGCCTGTTTTACCTCGGCAATGATGTTTCTCAGCCGCGATTCAAACTGACCGCGGAACTGGGTTCCTGCCACCACAGCACTCATGTCCAGAAGATAAATCTCATACCCCAACAGCTTTGCCGGAACCTCTCCGTTGACTATCTTTAATGCCAAGCCCTCAGCAATGGCAGTTTTACCGACACCTGGTTCTCCAATCAAACAGGGATTGTTTTTGGTTCTGCGATTGAGAATCTGTGCAGTTCGTTGCATTTCAACACTTCTGCCTATGACTGCATCAATCTGTCCGTTTCTTGCCTTCTCGGTCAGGTTAACCGCATAGGCATCTAAATTCTTACGCTTTTTATTCTTCTTTTCTTTTTTGTCAGCTTTATCTTTTTGAGTCCCCTCCGAATTGGGGGTTCCGCCGCCAAATAATCGATTCATCATCTCAAAGGGATTTTTCTGCATGCTGCGGCTCATGCTCTCATCGTCATCTGCCTCTCCGTCCTCTATAGGCATAGGAAATTCCTCTCCCATTTCTTCCATCATGGCAGACATCTCACGGTTTAATCCGTCCATTTCCTCCGGATTGAGTCCCATTTTTTCCATCATTTCATTCACCGGACCAAGGTTGAGTTCCTTGGCACAGGTGAGACAATATCCTTCATTGACCGTTTTTCCCGTCTCATCCATCTTGCTGATGTAAACCACCGCCAGATTCTTCTGACATTTACAACACAACATACGGTCCACCTCCTACCATTTCTTTGAGCTACATAGCCCTCTGACAATACTAGTTAGAATACCATAATTTCGCCATTCTGTCAAGGAAGCAAAAGATATGCTTGCAACTTTTCAGCTCTTATGGTATACTTATTCTATCATTTTAATTTACTATTTCTTAAGGAGGAAAAACCATGAAAAAAAAGATACTTGCTCTACTTTTAACCTGTGGTCTTGCTGCAACTTCCATTTCCGCATTTGCAGCAGCAGAGAACATTATTATTAACGGTGTAACAGTAGAAATTCCGTCGGATATGGGTTCAATCAAAGAAAAGGACAACCGTACTTTTGTTCCGGTTCGCTTTGTTTCTGAATATTTGAACCATACTGTCAGATACAGCAGCACCACCGTCAACGGTGTCCCTCAGGAAAGCGTAACCGTAAACAGTAACAATGGTACAGCTTACCTTATGGTTCGCGGCGATGAGCAGTTGTATATTCTGCGTGCTATGAATGGCGGCGCTATCACAATGGATACAGCAGCTTATATCGACGATACCGAAGACCGTTTTTATGTTCCGATTCGTTTTCTGGCAGAAGCGATGGGATATACCGTCGGTTGGGACGAGGCAACGCAGACCGTAACCATGGACAAGGCTGCTCAATAAAATTCCGCCGACAAAGGAGTTTCACCTATGAATACCAAACACTTCTTTGCCTTTCTGCTAGCGGTGATGATAGCAGCTTCCACTATTTTCGGGTTTGCTGCCGCACAAAGCATTATTATCAGCGGAGAACAAGCCGAGATTCCACCGGAGATGGGTTCCATCAAAGAGGCAGACGACCGAACCTTTGTTCCGATTCGTTTTGTCATGGAATACCTTGGCTGTTATGTCGATTTTGATGATATCAACCATGCAGCAACCGTTTCTTCCGATGTTTGTGCATATGTCATTCAGGAAGACAATCCCGAACTGTTTATTATTCCGTTTACCGGAGAAGAAAGCACTGTTTTAAAGATGGATACCGTTCCATTCATCGACCAGACAGAGGGTCGCATGTATATTCCGATTCGGTTTCTTGCCGAAGCAATTGGATATCAGGTGGGCTGGGATGAGAAAACCCAGACCGTAACACTAGAAAAGTAAATATAAAAAAAGGCTGATTTCAAATGAAATCAGCCTTTATTTTTTTATTTCATAAATTTATCATGAATAACCTTGACCGCCGCTTCTGCATTTTCAATGTTAATCAAAACGGAAATCTTTAATTCGGATGTAGAAATCATATGGATGTTAATATTTGCATCATACAAAGCTTCAAACATTTTTGCTGCAACACCCGGGTTGTTTACCATACCTGCGCCCACAACAGAAACCTTGCTCAAGTCCTCTCTGGAGGTTACCGTCTCATAGGGAATGGTTTCCTTTAATTGCTCAATGACCTGCATTGCCTTTTCCACATTTTCTTTGGTAACGGTAAAGGCAATATCTTTTTTGTTATTGCGGCCAATAGACTGCAGAATCATATCTACATTTACTTTCTCTTTTGCCAGCGCAGAAAATACTTTAAACGCGATGCCGGGAACATCCTCCAAACCAATAATAGCAATACGCGCAACATTATTGTCTCTTGCAACGCCTCTGATTAACATTTTTTCCATGGGTATTACCTCCTTAACGATAGTGCCGGGCACTTTATGAAAACTGGATTTGACTTCCATTTTTACATTATACTTCTTTGCCATTTCTACAGAACGGTTATGGAGCACATTTGCACCTAAACTTGCAAGTTCCAACATCTCATCATAGGTGATTTCATCCAGCTTGATTGCATCGGGAACGATTCTTGGGTCTGCAGTATATACGCCGTCCACATCAGTATAAATCTCGCATTTATTTGCGTGGAGCGCAGCCGCCAATGCGACCGCAGAAGTATCACTGCCGCCCCGTCCCAGGGTTGTAATATCATCATACTGGTTGATGCCCTGAAAACCTGCTACAACTACAATCTTGTGTTTATCCAATTCTGCTTGAATCCGCTCGGTATCAATTTTTTCAATACGGGCATTGCTGTATCCTGCATTGGTTCTAAAACCTGCCTGGCGTCCGGTCAGGGAAACTACCGGATGATTCATGCCCTCAATTGCCATTGCAAGCAGTGCAACAGAAATCTGTTCGCCGCTGGAAAGCAACATATCCATCTCACGCTTGGATGCATTGGGGTTGATTTCCTGTGCTTTTTCAATCAAATCATCGGTGGTATCACCCTGCGCAGAAACAACAACCACAACCTGATTGCCCTCCTGTGCGGTTTCCACCACACGGTTTGCTACATTTTTTACTTTTTCTGCATCAGCAACAGAACTGCCGCCGAATTTTTGTACGATAAGAGCCACTTCTTATCCCTCCTATTCTATTTACTAATCCTCTATCACTACTGCACCTTCATTGTCTGCCCTAAGGCTATGAAGTGTCCAATTTTTCATTTCTTTTGCAAGATATGCTTCCATCGCCTTTGTAAACGCAGGTTCCTCTTCAGTATGTACAATCGCCAGAATGGTAGGACCTGCACCACTGAGATACACTCCCAAAGCACCTTTATCATAACAGGTATCAAACAAGATGTTCATGCCGGGAATCAATGATTCTCGGTATGGTTGATGGAGCCTATCTCCGACAGCGACCCGAATGTTCTCATAATTTCCGCCAAGGATACTGCTGGCAAGCAAGGCACTTCTGCCAATGTTATAGACCGCATCCTCCATCGACACGGTTTTAGGGAGAACCCCTCTCGCCTTCTTGGTCTGGAGATAAAAATCCGGAACCAATGCAACAAAGCGCAAATCGTCTTTGATTTCTTCTCTTATATAGCAGATCTGGTCATCTTGCTTCACATTGACCGTAAAGCCGCCTAAGATTGCCGGCGTTACATTATCGCCATGCCCCTCGGCTTCTACTGCCATTGTAACCAGTTCCCGGGTGGAAAGAGGATATCC
>JAZOWR010000031.1:0-1992 GCA_045659345.1 Ructibacterium sp. | reverse complement strand
TCCCCGCAGTCGCCACCAAACCGCCAGTTGCAAGGTCAGACATTGTATCTCCCACTTTAGCAAAACTTTCGGTGACGGCATCAGTGGATTTTTTTTGCTTGTCCAATGCTTCAGAACACGAATCTACGGCTTGTTTTAACCGTTCCTGTTCGTTTTGGGCGTTTGCAAGTTGTGTTTTCAGCCTGGATACTTCTTTGGAATCTTCCCCGAAGTATTTTATTGCCTTTTGAACTTTCTGGTTTAAAGCTTCCGTCTTGTTTTCGGATGCCTTTAGTTGCTGTTCAAGTATGCTATGCTTTTTTTCAAGCCCTTCAACGGTTTCCCCGGTGGCTTTCATTTGAGTTTCATTCAGCCTCAGTTCTGCCCGAAGTTCGGTCATTTCTCCATTGGCTTTCTGAATCTCTTTGTTAAATTCCCCGGTTTCCGCTGTAAATTTGATTTTTGCTTCGTTCTTTGCCATAACATCACCTCTTTATGGCCTGTTTATTTGCTGTTCCGCTCCCGTTCAAGAACATAATTTAACCATCCGTCATAGGCGGTTTTGTTCTCTACTACGCCCAACAAAAAACTGTAATCCGCATACCAAAAAATGTCCTCTGGGATTTCAAGGATCAACACATAATAGGTGTAGTAATCTTCTACATCTTCAAGGACAAATTTAGGCGGCTTTATTTTTTGGTTCCGCTTGTGCGTTCTGTCTTTGAACGGTTGGCGGAACCCTGTTAGTTTTTTGGGGCTAACAGGGCTTTGATTGCATTGCCGACTGCCTTTCTGTCAGAACCGCAAAGCATAATGAAATCTTCCTTGCTCAGCAGATTTTCGCTTTCCAGATTTGCACAGCAATAGGCAGTATACAGGATTTCAATGTTGTCAATTTCATCGTATACATAATTCTTATCGGATTGCTCCGTAATAATTCTGTTATACCGTTCATATAACGCCTTGTTTTTGCTTCTCAGTTGGTAAAGTCGGTAAAATGTCAAAGTCATTTTTACCGTGGTTCCATCTGCGAGAACGAAATCATAGGTGGTATTGAGTTTCTTATCCACGTTTTTTCCTCCTAAAAATGGGACAACACACAAGCATCACCACGGAACGCCGATTGCGCCCGTGTAGGAGGACGGTTCTGCTTACCGCTGATCTTGTGTGTTGTCCCGCTGTGAATCTTACTTTTCGGCCTTTGCGGGTTCGTCCTTCTTGGGTTCGGTGTACTTCTCCACAAATTCACCGACAGAAAGGATTTCTTTGTAACGCTCTTCCGTCACCTTGAAGATATCACCCTTCTTGTGAATCTTTTCCGTGTGCTTGTCACGGAAGTTCTTCAGGCACTTGACCTGGAATTTTTCAGCCTTCTTTTCAGCCTTTGCCATGTTGTATTCTCCTTTCTGTTAGGCGGATTCTACCTGCTGATCTTCGGGGTCAAAAGCAGTCATCCACTTGTTAACGGTTTCTTCGTCATCCTCTTCAACAACGGTTTCATACATACCGTTGCCGTATTCGTCACGCATTACGCCCACTTCAAGTTCAAGTTCTGCGACCTCTTCTGCGCCGTTCTCGATCTTGCGGACAACGCCCGTATTCATTGCGGCATTGGGATATGCCTTCAGCTTTTCGTTGCCGTCTTCATCCTCAACATCTGCCACCATAGCAAAATTCTTGTGGATGGAGTTCTGGCCGTAGGCATATACGCCGTCCTTCAGGGAAGGCAAATCCATGCCCAAAGCTTCGACATAAATATCATAAGGCATATGCACGGTAATCTTAACAGTGCCTTCACCCGTGCCACGGGAACGCTTCTTCGTGACAACGCCCCGGCACTTTTTGGTTACGGTCTTAACCGCCATATCCTCTTCCATAGAACCGATGCATTCAACAGCTTTGTATGCTTCTGCACCTTCAAACTTGAAGCCAATCTTCTTGTCCTCAAATTCAGAACCAGTCCAAGACATAATTTATTACACTCCTTCTTCAAAGTTATTTATAATTCTTGTG
>JAZOWR010000030.1:0-4991 GCA_045659345.1 Ructibacterium sp. | reverse complement strand
GGGGGCTGTCAGCCTATACCAATATCGGCTATAACAACGCTGTCCGTATTGCCCGCACCGAGGGTCACAGAATACAGGTGCAGGGAACGATGGATGCTTGCTATAAAGCCAAGGAAAAGGGCGCAGATGTGGTGAAACAGTGGGATTCTACGCTTGACGGTCGAACCCGTGAGAGTCATTCCCAAGTAGACGGAGAGATTCGGGAGCTTGACAAGCCCTTCAGCAATGGTCTGATGTTCCCCGGCGATCCTTCCGGCGGTGCGGCAGAGGTCGTGAATTGCCGATGTGCTTTGCTTCAAAGAGCAAGGTGGGCTTTGGATGAATCGGAACTTGAAACTTTGCAAAAGAGGGCAGAGTATTTCGGCCTTGATAAATCCGAGAATTTTGAGGACTACAAGAAAAAATACTTGAAAATTCCGGAAAATTCTGGTACAATGTCGGTGAATCTGGAACGAGTGCCCAACATATTCAGCGAAAAGCTTGATGAGCTTGGCGTTGTCTATAATCAGGTTATGCCACACAAACAATCTGTTACAGAAGAACAAATCATTGCCGCATTGGGCGGTGGCGATAAAACAAAAGGCTCTTGTGCAAGTGTTGGATTGGCGTATGCTGGGCAAAAATGCGGATATGATGTGCTTGATTTCCGTGGCGGGGAATCGCAGAAGTTTTTCTCTAATCCATTTAATTTGGATGCAATGACAGATCTTCCGGGTCTGATTAAGCACCGAAAAACAGCGAGAAATTACGCAACGGCAGGGAATCAGCTATTGAAACAAGCTGAAAAAGGCAAAGAATATTATTTCGTCTGCTGTAGACACGCTGCTGTTGTTAGGAGAACTGATGACGGAATTCTTCAATACCTTGAATTGCAGTCACCAGATAAAAGCGGATGGACTAACTTTGACGGAAACCCAAGATATACACTTAGTTGGCGTTTCGGTTGTCCGTCTACAAGTGGATTCAATGCTGATGCTTACATGGTTGAGATTGACAGTTTCAAGGATTGCAAAGAATTCCCTGACATTCTGGGATATCTGAACACCGCTGAAGCGGATCAAAGGAAGGGTAAACATGGATCAATCAAATAAGTTCTATAAGAACAACGAATCCGATTCAATATGGTGGCTTAATCATGAGACAATCGGTGAGTTTCTTTTCTCATTCGACAAGAAGCGTATTTTCAATCTATTTGAGGACTACCCTCACAACCTGACAGCGGAACAGAAAGCCATTTTCGACAAAGAAAACCCCTATTGGAAGGAATTCTTTTCAGATAGGGCATAAATGAATATAAACAAAAGCACTTTGCAGCAATGCAAGGTGCTTTTTTCATGCAATAAATGAGGATTAAGCTATGAAAGCAACAAAAGAAATCCCGATCTACCTGAACCAAAAACGGAATGTCAGGCAGATTGATGTAGTCCAGTATGACACAGGGATTCAACTGATATTCACTGTGGCGGACTTCTCCGTTCCTTCCGGGGCAACGGCTACCCTGTACACACAGAAGCCCTCCGGGAAATTCGTATTCCAAGAAGAAGGCATCACCATTTCCGGGAACAAGATCACGGTTGACCTTGAAAATCAGGCAATCATGGAACACGGCAAGGTTCCCTATCAAATCAGCATTAACAGCGGAGCCGATGTGATAACTACCTTTACTGGTCTAATCATGGTGGAAAAGTCCATGAAGGATGCGGGAGCAACGGAGTCAATGACGGTGATCCGGGCCTTTGATGAGGCTGTGTCTGCCCGTGTGGCAGATTTTCAGACCAAAGCGGAGCAGATTGTTCAGGCTTGCATTGCAACCATCCCGGCAGACTATTCCTCTATGGAAGCAAGGGTCAGAGAGTCTGCAACGGCTGTCAAGGGCTATCTTTCTGGGGCTGTGGTATTCGCCGATGATGTTTCCCCGGTGGCTCACAGCCCGGTTGTGAAGGTTCACGGGAAGAATCTGTGTTCAACAAGCGAAAAAACTATTGACAGCAGTCTTGCCTATGCAGGAGAAGGCGTTTCGTTTAAGGGTGTATCTGCAAAACAATATACTGTGTCGGCTGATTTTGAGCAGTTAGGAGCAGCAACACAGATCGGGTTAAGCATTGCGACAGACGAAGGGAAATTCGTCAAGGAATGCTATAGCGGAGAAACTGCCGGAACAATAAGTTTATCTTTTGTATATCCAATCAACGCAAATAGTGTGATTACTAACTTCTTTTCAAACCTGACCGCAAATGCCGTTCCGGGTGCAAAATGTCAATATACCAACATACAGATCGAAGAAGGGCTTGTTGCAACGGAATATGAGCCGTATATTGACCCATCCACGGTCACAGTGACACGGTATGGAGCGGATGCAACAGACAGGTTGCAGAATTACGTTCCGAATGCAGACGGCACGGTTCCCGGCATTACTTCCCTTTCCCCGAACATGACCATTCTGACCGATACAGAGGGCGTGATTGTGGAATGTGAGTACAACCGGGACACAAACAAGGTCATTGAAAAGCTGACCAACGCAATCACCGCCTTGGGCGGTACAATCTAACGAAAGGGGTGGCAAGATGTCACAGTTTGCGATCATCGGAACACCTTTGTACCAATGGGAAACAGGACGGAAGCTGAAGGTCGTTCCCCTTCGTGGAATGAGCATTGATTCTGTCCATTTTTCCAATTATGGTGACACCACTGCACTTGTGGTCAAGCCCAAAGAGGAAAATGGGGCGTTCATTGCCGACATCCCCAATGTTCTTTTGCAGGACGATCAGAACATTGTGGTCTATTCCGTCAATGTGTCCGAGGACAAGACCGAAACCATTCGGGAATGTGTCTTCCCTGTACGCAAGAGGGCGAAACCCTCAAATTATATCTACACCGAGACCGAAGTGCTCACCTATAAGGCTCTGGAAGAGGGGGTGAAGAAGCTTGAAGAAGAGGGCACGGGCGGTGTGGATGAAGGCCAAGTCAAAGAGGCGATAAAGGACTATCTCATTGAGAACCCCATTGAAGAATCTGATCCCACTGTCCCTGATTGGGCAACACAGCCCCAAAAGCCCACGTATACAGCAAAAGAAGTCGGTGCAATCCCTAAAGGTGGAGACCCCAGTGCTTCCGTAGACTTCCAAGAAGTCCATACGGAAATCGTAAGAGCCGACGAGCTCACGATCACCGCTGGTGATGAGGGCGAAAAGAGTATTTCCATGTGGTACGGGGGCAAAACAGCGGACGGAAACGGGCGTGTGGTGGATGTGGTAGACGAAAACCACGGCCGCCCCGGCACGATTATTCGTGGCATTGCCGATCCCGAACAGGAAGACGATACCGTCAACAAGCGGTATGTTGATAGAGTGATCGCAGATGCAAGAATCCGAGTGTCAGGAGCCGTCCCCGGTCAAATCCTGAAGGTCGCAGAGGTAGACAAAAATGGTGTGCCTACTGCGTGGGAAACCGCCGATCTTCCTGTTGGGGGCGGTGCATGGAGACAGATTGCCGATTTAGATATTGCCGAAGATTGCACCAGAGTTGTTATCACAGAGGACACGGACGGCAAGCCCTTTAAGGCAACAGCCTATTATATCTTGCTTAAATCCGCAATTCCCGCCGATGAAACATGGACGGATGTCAGAAGAATTGTCGTGGCACCTTGGACAGTGCAGCAAGCCATTGACGCAGGTGTTCCCAATCTTATGGGTTCCGTTTGGTCATGTGGTCTTGCAGGAATCAACGCAGGCATTACGAACAAGGCAACAAGCGTCACCTCATCCTCTGCATATATTGCAGTCGGCAAAGGCATGGCATATGCTCATTTGTGGGAGTCTTATAACAACGGAAGTATGTCTGATAGCTTGAGTCCAAGTGTAAGTAGAAGTTCGGTCTATCACTACTCCTCAAGTCACGCCGAATTGGTGCTGAAAACGCCCTATTCCGATGCATTGCAGTTTGATGGAAACAATAATTGTTTCTCAGCAGGAAGCAAACTGAAAATCTGGGCAATCGACTACACGGGGGAGGAATAATCTATGAAAACGTATATCAATGGAAGGCTTGTAGAGCTTACTCCCGACGAGTCCGCAGAGATCCGCAGGGCTTATGCCCTTGAGCAGACCCGTGAGAGAGCCCGTCCGCTGACCGAAACAGAAGTCTTTTCTTTGCTCCTGTCTCAAAAGGTGCAGGAAATTGATGTTGACGATAACACCGCACTTAGGATGAAAGGCTTCTATCCCGAATGGGAACCGGGCAAGGCTTACGCTGTCGGGAACAAGTTGACCAGAGTGGGCAAACTCTACAAGGCCATTCAGGCACACACGGCACAAGTAGGGTGGGAGCCTGAGAATGTCCCGGCTCTGTTTACCGAGATCAACGAGACCCACGCAGGGACAATGGATGATCCTATTCCCTATTCCGGCAACATGGCTCTTGAAATGGGCAAATACTACATCCAGAACGATGTGATCTACCTCTGTACACGGGATAGCATCAATCCTGTATATCATGCCCTCTCTGATTTGGTCGGGCTGTATGTAGAAAAAGCGTAATATTAAGCACTGCCCTCCGGGGTGGTGCTTTTTATATGGAACAGTACCCAAGAGGTCGAAGGGAACAGTCTTGAAAACTGACAGGCGGCGTGAGTCGTGCGAGGGTTCGAATCCCTCCTGTTCCATCATATGTACAGATAGCACAGTTGGTAGAGCAACAGCCTTA
Organism: Ructibacterium sp.; assembly: GCA_045659345.1. GTDB lineage: Bacteria > Bacillota > Clostridia > Monoglobales > Monoglobaceae > Ructibacterium. The sequence goes on along the minus strand of JAZOWR010000030.1, from coordinate 290 downwards.
TAAGCTGTGGGTCGGGAGTTCGATTCTCCTTCTGTACACCATATGCCGCAATAGCTCCAACTGGATAGAGCAACTGCCTTGTAAGCAGACGGTTAGGGGTTCAAATCCCCTTTGCGGCTCCATACGCCACAATAGCATAGATGGCAGGTGCACCCCGTTCGTACCGGGGAGGTCAAGGGTTCGAATCCCTTTTGTGGCTCCATGCCCAAACCCTGACGGCATCTAAAAGCACGGGAATAATGCCCCGGTCACGGCATATAAACTGACTTTTCCCAGCGGAAGACACCGCA
>JAZOWR010000029.1:0-9119 GCA_045659345.1 Ructibacterium sp. | reverse complement strand
GGGCTTATGAATTACAACAGTGGATAGAAAGCGGAGAGTATGAAAAAGTTCTCCATAATACAGGATTTTTATTAGAATGTGGTGAAAAGACAATCTTCTGTTCATCATGCGGTGCGGCTTGTGAACAAGATGCGAGATTTTGCTTTAAATGTGGATGTAGTCTATAAAAAAAGACCCCATCGGGGTCTTTTTTCTTATATCTTTTTTGGGCAGAGGTGGTGGATGGGGCAGGTGTCACATTTGGGTGAGCGTGCCTGGCAGTAGGCTCTGCCGTGGTAGACCAGTTGATGGCAAAAACTTGCCCAATGGGTTTGGGGTACCACCTTTTGTAAATCCAGCTCAATCTTATAAGGGTCTTTGTTTGTGCTAAGTCCCATTCGGTTAGAAAGGCGGGTGGCGTGGGTGTCCACCACGATGCCGGGAATCCCGAAACAATCTCCCAGTACCAGATTGGCGGTCTTTCTGCCAACGCCGGGGAGTTTTAACAGCTCTTCCATGGTTTTGGGAACCTCACCGTCAAAGTCTGCAATCAGCATTTGGCAGCAGCCAATGATATTTTTTGCCTTGTTCCTGAAAAATCCGGTGGAGCGGATATCCTCCTGCAGCTCCAGTTCATCTGCATAGGCAAAGGCATACACATCAGGGTATTTGGCAAACAGATGGGGGGTGACCAGATTGACTCTGGCATCGGTGCATTGTGCCGCCAGTTGGGTGGCAATCAGCAGCTCAAGAGGGTTTTGGTATTCCAGAGTGCAGTCTGCATCGTCATAAACCTGCTCAAAAATTGAAATGATATCTAAAACCCGTTGCTTTTTTGCAGATAAACTCTCTCTCAATGCAAATTCCCCCTTGCAAAATTGGAATAATACGATTATAATATAAGATGTGATAAAATGCAACAAATTTATGTATGATACAGGAGGAAGAAGAATGTTTGAACTTAAGCAGGTTAAAAAGGTTGATCCTGAGGTTGCCGCTGCGATTGATGCGGAGGTTAACCGTCAGAGAAACAAGATTGAATTGATTGCATCAGAGAACTTTGTATCTCCCGCAGTCATTGAGGCGATGGGAACACCGCTGACTAACAAATATGCAGAGGGTTATCCCGGCAAGCGTTATTACGGTGGCTGTGAGTGTGTGGATATTGTTGAGGATTTGGCACGGGAGAGAGCAAAGGAACTCTTTGGCGCTGAATTTGCCAATGTACAGCCCCACTCAGGTGCATCTGCAAACCTTGCAGTATTCTTTGCGACCATGGAACCGGGCGACACCTTTTTGGGTATGAACCTGGCACACGGCGGACATCTGAGCCATGGTTCTCCTGTGAATATTTCGGGTAAATATTTCAATGTCGTTCCCTATGGCGTGGATGATGAAACCCATCGGATTAACTATGACGAGGTACGGGCGTTGGCACTGGAACACAAACCCAAGCTGATCGTTGCCGGTGCATCTGCGTATGCCCGCGAGATTGACTTTGCCAAGTTCCGCGAAATTGCTGACGAGGTTGGCGCATATCTGATGGTAGATATGGCACATATTGCCGGATTGGTTGCGGCAGGTCTGCACCCAAGTCCTGTTCCTTATGCAGACTTTGTAACCACCACCACCCACAAGACCCTGCGCGGTCCCAGAGGCGGTATGATTCTTTGTAAAGAAAAGTATGCTGCCATGATTAACAAGGCGGTATTCCCGGGTAATCAGGGCGGACCTTTGATGCATGTAATTGCAGGTAAGGCAGTCTGCCTGAAAGAGGCACTTTCTCCTGAGTTTAAAGAATATCAGCTGCAGGTAAAGAAGAACGCAGCAGCTCTGGCTCAGGGACTGATGAACAGAGGGATCGAGATTGTCTCAGGCGGTACGGATAACCACTTGATGCTGGTTAGCCTGCTTAAGCAAGGAAAGACCGGTAAGGAAGTAGAACACAACCTTGATGAGGTTGGTATTACTTGTAATAAAAATACCATTCCGAATGACCCGCAAAGCCCATTTGTTACCAGCGGTATCCGTTTGGGTTCTCCCGCTGTAACCAGCCGCGGATTTAAAGAAGAGGATATGGAAGAAGTTGCACAGCTCATTGCTATGGTAATTGAAGACTTTGAGGGCAACAAAGAAGAAGTAGCAAAGCGTGTCGATGCGCTCTGCAAAAAGCATCCGCTTTATGAATAGGCCACTTGCAGACAGAATCCGTCCTACAACCTTAGATGAGGTTGTAGGACAGAAACATATATTGGGGCAGGGGCAGATTTTAAGGAATATCATTGAGAGCGGAAAGATTCCCAACATGATATTTTATGGTCTGTCCGGTACGGGAAAGACTACCGTTGCCAACATTGCTGCTAAGGCTGCAGGGAAAACCCTGTATCGGCTCAACGCCACCAATGCTTCGGTAAGTGATATTAAAAGTATCGTCAAAGACAGCGAGGGACTTTTGGGACAAGACGGGGTGGTTTTGTATCTGGACGAGATTCAAAACTTCAACAAAAAGCAGCAGCAATCTCTTTTGGAATATACCGAGAACGGTAAAATTACCTTGATTGCCAGCACCACTGAAAATCCGTACTTCTATGTGTATAATGCCATCTTGAGCAGAAGCACTGTTTTTGAATTTAAGGCACTTACACCTCAGGATATTCAAGAGGTGCTCAGCCGTGCACTTGGAATTTTGCAGAAAGAGGACTTTTTACACAATCCTATCAAGATAGAGGATGGAGTTTTACTCCACCTGGCGGAAAAATCCGGCGGCGATGTCCGCAAGGCACTCAATTCGTTGGAGCTTGCGGTGAACTATACCCGTCCGGATTGTGATGGGGTGATTCATTTAACCATAGATTCTGCGGAACAATGCACCCAGAGAAAGGTGATTCAGTATGACCAGAAGGGTGACAGCCATTACGATATTTTGAGTGCTTTTCAAAAGTCGATTCGAGGCAGCGACCCGGATGCAGCAGTCCATTATTTGGCACGGCTGGTTGCAGCAGATGATATACAATCCATCTGTCGGCGGCTGATGGTGATTGCCTGCGAAGATATCGGGCTTGCCTATCCAACGGCAATCTCTGTGGTGAAATCTTGCGTGGACAGTGCCCTCATGCTGGGATTTCCCGAGGCAAGGATTCCCCTTGCTCACGCTACCGTGTTTTTGGCGACGCTGCCTAAATCCAATAGTGCATATCTGGCGTTAGATGCTGCACTTTATGATTTAGAGCACATGAATACAGGCACGATTCCCAGACAGTTGCAGAATAAACACTGTGACGGTGAGGGAGCAGGGGTCAAGGGACAGCACTATTTATATCCCCATGACTACCCCAATCATTATGTGCATCAACAATATCTGCCGGATCAAATTAAAGATAAAAACTATTATGTTCCCGGCAACAATAGGCAGGAACAAGCTGCCAAGGAATATTGGGACAAGATTAAAGGATGGAAGCAGGATAATGATTAGAAAATTTTTAGGGTATTACAAACCCCACAAACGGTTGTTTTGCTTAGACATGGGCGCAGCCTTGCTGGTTGCACTCATTGCCATTGTGTATCCCATAATCACCCGTACCATGCTCAATGAGTTGATTCCACAACGAAATTACCGATTGATACTGATTTGGGGTTTGACACTGTTGGCGCTTTACGGCATTCGTATGCTCCTTAACTATTTTATTCAGTATCAGGGGCACATGATGGGCGTAAAAATGCAGGCACAGATGCGGAGCGAGTTGTTTCGGCATTTAGAAAAACTGCCCTATCGGTTTTATGATAAGAATGAAACCGGTAAAATTATGTCCCGGATGACTACCGACCTCTTTGATGTCAGCGAGCTTGCACATCACGGGCCGGAAACGGTGATTATTTCCGGCATTTCAGTGATTATATCCTTTCTGTATTTGGGAAGCATCGACTGGATTTTGACCCTGATTATTTTTATTTGTGTTCCTTTTTTGATTGTTGTTTCCACAACAATGCGTAAAAAGATGCGTGCGGCCTTTCGTAAAAGCAAGGCGGCAGTGGCAGAGATTAACGGTTCGGTACAAAGCAGTATTGCCGGGATTCGGGTTACCAAGGCGTTTACCAATTCTGAGAAGGAAGCCGAGAAGTTTGAGGTGGGAAACACTGCCTTTAAAGAAGCCAGCCGAGACCAGTATCAGGCAATGGGCAGATTCCATTCTACCACAACCTTTATTACAGATGTGTTTAATGTAGTCATTCTGATTGCCGGCGGCTTTTTTGTATATGACGGCAGAATCAGATTTGGCGGCTAATCTGCGTTTGTAGGATCGGTGAATCTGTTTTTAAATCCAATTAATACATTGCTTCGGTTTATCGAACAGTTCCAGAACGGCTTTGCCGGATTTGAGAGGTTTTTGGGGATATTGGCTGAAAAACCGGAGGATGATAATCCTGATGCGACACCGATTGAGAATGTAAAAGGCAGGATTGAATTTAAGGATGTATCTTGCAGCTACACCGGCGAGAGCGATGTGCTTCGCCATGTAAATCTGGAAATTGGGGTTGGCAAAAAGTTTGCCCTGGTTGGGCCAAGTGGCGGCGGAAAGACTACCATCTGTCATTTGATTCCCCACTTTTACGATATAACAGAAGGAGAAATTTTGATTGATGGTCGCGAGATACACGGCATTACTCTGGAATCTTTGCGACAGAATATCGGTATTGTTCAGCAGGATGTCTATCTCTTTAATGCCAGTGTCCGTGAGAATATTCTATATGGCCGTCTGGATGCAACGGAAGAGGAAGTCATCGAGGCAGCAAAGCGTGCCAATATTCACGATACGATCATGGAGATGGAGCATGGATATGACACCATAGTTGGGGAGCGGGGCGTCCGGCTCTCCGGCGGACAGAAACAGAGAATCAGTATTGCCAGAGTGTTCTTGAAAAATCCGGCGATTTTGATTTTGGACGAAGCGACCAGTGCCCTTGATAATACAACTGAAATTTTGATTCAACAGGCATTGGATGAACTTTGCAAAGGACGCACCACCCTGATTGTTGCCCATCGGCTTTCTACCATTAAGAACGCAGATGAAATTGCGGTAGTGAACGATGGCAGAATTGTTGAACAGGGAACCCATGAAGAATTGCTTGCTCGCGGAGGAATGTACGAAGAATTATACCGACTCCAGTTTAAGGGCAATTCTTGTTGACATGTTTAATAAAAAAGTAGTATAATATTTTTTCGTAAATCAATAGGAGAATAGGGGGTATTTGTATTGGAGAATATTGTCAGCCTTAAGGATATCGTTGTGACCTTTGACGGAGAACAGATTTTAAATCATATCAACCTGGATATTAAGGACAAGGAATTTGTTACTCTGCTTGGTCCGTCCGGATGCGGAAAAACAACCACATTAAGGATTATCGGCGGTTTTCTTGAACCTGACAGCGGCTTGGTTGCGTTTGAAGGGAAAAAGATAAACGGGCTTCCGCCTTATAAGCGGAATGTAAACACGGTGTTTCAGCGCTATGCGTTGTTTCCCCATCTGAATGTCTATGAAAATATTGCATTTGGACTTCGGGTTAAAAAGATGGAAGAGAGGGAAATCCGAAAATGTGTAGGCGAGATGCTGGAACTTGTAAATTTGCGTGGATTTGAAAAGAGAAACATCAGTCGGCTCTCGGGCGGTCAGCAGCAGCGTGTTGCGATTGCAAGAGCGCTGGTCAATCAGCCTAAGGTACTTCTTTTGGATGAACCCTTGGGTGCGCTTGATTTGAAACTCCGTAAGGAGATGCAGATTGAACTTAAACGAATTCAGCAGAGTCTGGAAATTACCTTTATTTATGTAACCCATGATCAGGAAGAGGCGTTAACCATGAGCGATACGGTCGTGGTTATGAATCATGGCAATATTCAGCAAATCGGTACTCCGGTTGATATTTATAACGAGCCGGAAAATGCTTTTGTGGCAGACTTTATTGGCGAGAGCAATATCTTGCCCGGTATTATGCTCAAAGACTGTCTGGTAGAAATCAGCGGACGGGAATTTGTCTGTGTCGATAAGGGGTTTGGCAACAACACTCCGGTAGATGTGGTGATTCGCCCGGAGGATATTACGCTGACCTCTCCTGACGATGCCAAACTGACCGGTGTGGTAACCTCGGTGACATTTAAGGGTGTTCATTATGAAATGGTAGTGGAGGCCTATGACTTCCAATGGCTGATTCAGTCCACCCGTGCTCAAGAACCGGGTGCGTTGGTTGGTATTACCTTTGGACCGGATGATATACATATCATGCACAAGATGAAAGGCTAGGTGAGGATGATGAAACAGAAACTTCTCAGTGCTCCCTACCTTGTCTGGATGGCGGTCTTTGTCATTGTTCCTCTGATTATGGTAGCATACTTTGCCTTTTTTGATGCAGACGGCAACTTCACCTTGGAATATGTAGCAGATGTGGCGCAGTATTCAAACATTTTTGTCCGTTCCGTTTGGCTTGCCGCATTGGCAACGGTGATTTGTTTGCTGCTGTCCTATCCTTTGGCATATATCCTTTCCAGGATGGATACCAATGTGCAAAGTACCATGATTATGATTGTGATTCTGCCCATGTGGATGAACTTTTTGCTCAGAACCTATGCCTGGATGACCTTGCTTGGTAACGAGGGTGTTATTAACACCATCCTTGGATACATCGGCCTTGGACCCTTTAAGATGCTCAATACCCAGGGAGCGGTGGTTCTGGGCATGGTGTATGACTATATTCCTTACATGATTCTGCCTATCTATACCGTCATGGCAAAGATAGACAAAAATGTACTGGAGGCAGCAAATGACCTTGGGTGTAATGGGATTAAGACCATTTTTAAGGTGGTTTTGCCCTTAAGCCTGCCGGGTGTTATGTCCGGTATTACGATGGTGTTTGTGCCTGCAATCAGCACCTTTATCATTTCCAGAATGTTGGGCGGAGGCTCCAATCTGCTCATTGGTGACTTGATTGAGATGCAATTTTTGGGCAACTCCTATAACCCCAACCTTGGGGCAGGTATATCCTTGGTGCTTATGGTGATTATCCTGCTGATTATGACCTTAATGAATCAGTTTGATGTGGATGATGACAGAGTACTGATGTAGAGAGGAGGAGCGAGATGAAGAAACTTTCAAAAGTCTATGTAGGATTGATTCTGGCGTTCCTGTACCTCCCGATTTTGGTGTTGATTATCTTTTCTTTTAATAATACCAAAAGCCGTTCGGTATTCACCGGATTTACCTTTGAATGGTATCAAAAGTTATTTCATAATGAGTTGATTATGACCTCGCTGGGGAACACCTTGATTGTAGCGGTGGTAGCGTCTTTGGCTGCAACTGTCCTGGGAACGGTGGCGTGTATCGGCATCAGCCGAATGAAAAAGGCGCCTAAGGCTGTGGTAATGCAGATAACCAATATTCCGATTATGAATCCTGAGATTGTAACCGGCGTGTCTTTGATGCTCTTGTTTGTATTCTTTGCAGCACGGATGCATCTGGAATTTGGATTTGTAACCTTAATTATTGCTCACATTACCTTTGATGTTCCTTATGTGGTGCTCAATGTTATGCCGAAGTTTCGGCAGATGGACGCCAATCTTTACGAGGCGGCACAGGATTTGGGCTGCGGACCGATTCGGTCTTTCTTTAAGGTGATTCTGCCGGAGATTCTTCCCGGTGTGGTTTCCGGGTTTTTGATGGCATTTACCTTCTCGCTGGATGATTTTATTGTCAGTTATTTTACCAGCGGTTCTACGGCGCAGACCCTGCCCGTTACCATCTATGCCATGACCCGACGCAAGATTAGTCCCGAAATCAATGCGCTCTCCACGATTATTTTTGTGGTGGTACTGGTGATTTTGATTATCAAAAACATCATTGACCGTCAGTCGGAGAAGAAAGGAGCAGCCAGATGAAACGCATATTTGCACTCCTTTTAGTTTTGCTGTTTGTCTTGTCCGGATGTACCGCTGTTCCCGAAGAGGAAGAAGCGGCAGAAGAGGTCGAAATTTCGATAGAGAATTTGGAGTATTACCAGCGGTTTCAAGATGCTGCTATCTCCATCAATGTGTATAACTGGGGTGAATATATCCCTGACGGCAGTGATGATGGGGTACTTGACCTCAATGCGGTGTTTACCGAGCTAACCGGTATCAAGGTCAACTACACCACTTATGCCACCAATGAGGAGCTGTACGCTAAGCTTAAGGGCGGCGGTGCCAGTTATGACATCATTATTCCCTCTGATTATATGATTTCCCGCATGATTCATGAGAATATGCTTGAGGAATTGGATTTTTCCAATATTCCCAATTATCACTATATCATGGATAAGTTTAAGAATCCGGAGTATGACCCGGGAAATAAACATTCGGTCCCCTATACCTGGGGAACGGTTGGGATTATCTATGATAATACTGCCATTGACCCAGAGGAAACCGAGATTGACTGGGATATTCTTTGGAATGAAGAATATAAGGATTCGATTCTGATGTTTGATAACCCCAGGGACGCCTTTATGATTGCAGAACTTCTTTTGGGGTATTCGCTCAACACGGAAGACACAGGGGAGTTAGAGGCAGCAGCCAAGAAACTAATAGAGCAAAAGCCGGTGGTTCAGGCATATGTCATGGATGAAATCTTTGACAAGATGGGAGCGGGAGAGGCAATTCTTGCCCCCTACTATGCCGGTGACGCCGCAACCTTGATGGACGAATATGACCATTTGAGCTTTGCAATCCCGAAAAGCGGCACAAACCTGTTTTTTGATGCGGTTTGTATCCCTAAGGGGGCCAAGCAAAAAGAGGCGGCAGAGATGTATATTAACTTTCTCTGTGAGCCGGATGTAGCATGGGCGGTTGCAGATTATATCGGTTATTCCACCCCCCATCAGGCAGCATATGAGCTTTTGGATGAGGAAACCCGTGAGGATGAAATCGCCTATCCGGATGATGCCTATCTGGAGGAGAGAACCGCAGTGTATCGCAATCTTTCTGATGAAACAAACTTAAAGATGCAGGAACTGTGGACCGAGATGAAGAGTGCAGAAACCAAGGGGACCAACCCCTGGATTGTACCCATCTTTATGCTAGCTTGTGTCTTGTTTTCGGTAGGTGTTTTGATTCGGCGATATCT
>JAZOWR010000028.1:0-1326 GCA_045659345.1 Ructibacterium sp. | reverse complement strand
AATTTCCGTCGAGTAGATGATGCATCTATTGCCGAAGATGACATGATTGCCCTCTCTCATCTTCTGACTATCAAAACGCAGAAGACTCTGCTCGATCTCGACAAAGATGTCACAGTATTGGAAGAAAGAGTAAAGAGCATTGCTCCCACCAACACGGCTATCAATTCTATCAATATTGAGTATGGTCGTGAAAAGGGTGCAAGCTATGTCTTTGCTCGGATTCCTAAAACCACGAACGAAGGTAAAAATTTAAGTCCTAAACTGCACCTGACATCCTTAGATGGTAGCATTGATGGCAGTAAGGCTTCTGCTCTGAACTTCGCAAAGAGAAACGATTCTATCTTCACCATGAATGCAGGTTTGTTTAACACCACCAATATGCAGCCTGTCGGTCAGACCATTATCGATGGCGTTTCTTATGTGAATACGCCTATGATTGATGACATGGGTTCTCCTATCAGTGATCAGGAGTGTTACCCTCTATGTATAGATGCGAACGGTAATCTGAGCGCACCTTATGAGAGAAGCGTAGATACCGATGACATGATTGCAGATGGAGTGGTATATGCGGTTACTGGATGGGGTAAAGTCATCGATAACTTCAAGCCTTGCTCCGATACCGTTGATAATGAGATTGTTCACGCCGAAACCTATATTCGTCAGGTGATTGGACAGTTCCAGAACGACGATTATTTTGTGTGTACCGTGGACAAGTCTAGAGGTTCTGTTGCGAACGAAGCTGGTCTGACCTATGCGGATTTGGCACAGCTTTTGGTAGATAAGGGTGTTAAGTTTGCCTACTCCCTTGATGGAGGTGGCAGTGCAGAAACCGTAATTGGAAAACGCCAACTCAATCCCATTTACGAAGGAACTGAGGGGCGTTCCGTTCCAACTGTTATTACCTTTGAATAAAAACAAAGCACCACTCTTCGGGGTGGTGCTTTTCTCATAGAAAGGAGCGAAGAATATGAGTGTAACAGGAAGCGCAAGCTCCACTAACCTGAATGTGCTGAAGGGTAAGATTAGAAGTCTTTCCCCTTATGCCATTGACCCTACATTAAGTGTCGAGGGTGCGAGTGCGGATGCCAAGGCTACCGGAGATGCGCTGAATAAGAAAGCTGACAGTGCTGATATCGTGGACAACCTGACTACCGATGATGCAAAGAAAATGCTATCTGCCAAACAGGGCAAGGTTCTAAAACAGTTCTTTGACAACTTCAAGTCGGAAATCACTTTGGAGACACAGAACACAAAGGAAACAGCAACGGCAGCACAGTCCACGGCTTCCGCTGCACAGCAGACCGCCAATTCCGCACATACCGAAGC
>JAZOWR010000027.1:0-10633 GCA_045659345.1 Ructibacterium sp. | reverse complement strand
GAAATAAGGCACTCTAACGAGTGCCTTATTGTATTTATTTCCAGATGTGAATTTTTCCTGCTTTGTGCAGAGAAAGAATAATATTCATAGCAACCGGGAAGAGAATCGCTCCCCATACTCCAAACCAGATAAATCCCAGATAGATATTGATGATTGCCACAATCGGCGGAATCCCCAATTGGTCGCCTACCACCTTGGGTTCTACAAAATGCCGAACCGCTGTGACAATGAGATACAGCAATGCCAGGCCTAACGCCAGATAATATCTCTGCTGGAAGAGAGAAATCACCGCCCACGGAATCACCACCGTTCCGGTTCCCAGAATCGGGAACACATCTGCAATTGCAATAATTGCGGCAATCCCAAACGGATTTTCTACACGCAGTGTAAGCAATCCTACCGAAAGCTCTGCAAAGGTAATCAACATCAAAATCAGGTAGGCTTTGATATATCCTTTGAGCGTCTTTTTCAGGTAATCCTTAACATCAATCAAAAACGCCTTTCGCTCTTTTGGAATCTGTCTGCCGATAAACTCCATAACATGGTCATAATCCATGCTGATAAACAAAGAAGATAAAATGGTGAAAATAAAGGATATCATCCAAAACGGAAGTCGTGCAGAAATTCCTGCTATGCCGGACAGGGCGTTGGTAGAGATTTCTCCCAAAGAGCCTTGCAGGCTGTTTAAAAATCCGCCAAGCAGCTGTTCTACGCTATCTGCCATACCGGGGAATACCCATTCGGAAAACCCCATAAGCCCCTGCCCTGCTGCATTGAAGAAGGGCACTACCTCTTCGGAAAAAAAGGTCGGCAAGTTCATCGAAAACTCCTTGATGCTTCCCAAAAGCGCTGAACCTATCCGCCATACCAGTAGGCCAAGCAGACTATATCCTATAATAACGACCAAAAAAGCTCCCAACCGCTTGTTCATTTTTGCTTTATCATGAAGCAGCCGAATCAACGGCTGAAATGCCAATGCCACCAGAAACCCCAGCAAAAACGGCATAACCCAAGTGATAGCATACTCCATAACCAGGTAGGCAAGCGCCAACACCACAGCAATGAATACCACCCGAATAATAAAATTCTTTTCCTTTTCAATGCGAGTTTCATTCATAACAAACACCTTCTATCCTTATTATCAATATACCATAATTTACCCAAAATTTCAAGTGCCTATTGCCAACCGTAACGGTATTGTGATATAATCATAGAAACAAGGAGGGGTTACGATGAAATATTGTAATAAATGCGGCGCACAACTCCGGCAGGAGGATGTATACTGTTCTGTTTGCGGAAACCGGGTTTCCCCCGCAGGAAACACCGCCGGCTCGCTTCGTTCTAAGCTGATTGCCGGACTTTTGGGTATCTTTCTTGGCTATTGGGGTGTTCATAATTTTTATCTTGGAAAAACCGGCAGGGCCATTGCCCAGCTTGCGGTAACCCTTATAACCTTCGGCATAGGCGGTATCTGGGGCTTTATCGAAGGAATTCTGATACTTTGCGACCGCATCACAACCGACGGCGACGGAAACCCCTTGCTTCCATAAACGCTTGCCTTTGAACCCGCTTTTGCTGCGGGTTCTTTTTTTGTATACTTTTCTCCTGTAATGGAAAGAATATCCAAGGGTGATAGTATGGAAATAACCAAAAACATTCAAGAAACCAAAGCGTATTTAAGGCAACGGCTTAGCGTTCCCGATCATTTTGGACTCATCTTTCGAGAATTTCAAATTCGGTTTGAAGACGGATGGGCAGATGCTGTGCTCTGCTATTTTGACGGCATGAGCGATGCTAACTACATCAATCGTGATATTCTGCGAAACCTTTTGTTAAACGGTATACCGGAACCCCTTTCTGCTCCGCGAGAGAAAACCATTTTTGAAAAACTGACGCCCTTGGGTCCGCTCAGCAAAACAACCTCCTTTGAAACGGCTTTGGAGGCTTTATACTTTGGCAACTGTATCTTTTTTGCAGATGGCTGCAATTGTGCTTTTCTTGCTGATGTTAAGAACTGGCGCGGCAGAAGTGTGGGCGAACCAACGCAAGAGGCAAGCCTTTCAGGGCCGCAAGAAGCCTTCAACGAGGTCATTATGACCAATATGGCACTGGTGCGAAAAATTCTAAAAACGCCCGAGCTGATGGCAGAAAACATTCCCGTTGGTACGGTGAGCAAGACTCCCTGCGCCCTCATGTACCTCAAGGGCGTGACCAATGAGGGGCTGGTTGCTGAGGTACGCCGACGCCTTGCAGGGATTGATACCTCTTATATTTTCTCTACCGGAGATGTGGAGATGATGATTGAGGACTCCTCTCTCTTTCCCATGACGCATATTCTGAAAACCGAACGCCCCGACCGAGCGGCAGCAATGATTGCAGAGGGCAAGGTTGTGGTCATTGTGCAAGGAAGCCCCTTTGCACTGGTGCTTCCCTCCACCGCCGCTGATTTTATTGAAGCCTCTGAGGACAACTATGTGCGGCTTCCTGAGGCAAACTTTATGCGATTGATCCGGCTGTTAGGGATGTCTCTTTCCCTCTTTTTGCCCGGTCTGTTTGTGGCAATCATGCTCTTTCATCACGAGGTCATTCCTACCGACCTTCTCCTTGCCATTGAGGCAAGCCGGGAAAAGGTCCCCTTTCCCCTTTTGGCAGAGTTGCTGTTAATGGAGCTATCGTTTGAGCTTATCAAGGAAGCCTCGATCCGTGTGCCAAGTCCTGTCGGCTCCACTTTGGGTATTATAGGCGGTTTGATTTTAGGTCAGGCTGCCGTTGAGGCAAATATTGTCAGTCCTATTTTAATTATCATTGTTTCGATTGCCGGTCTTGGTGCATTTGCTACCCCATCGGCATCCTTTTCCCGTTCCCTGTCTTTGATGCGTTTTGTCTTTATCCTTTTTGGCGGCATTGCGGGAATTCTTGGCATTGTCTGTGCCGGCTTTATCACCGGCGGGATTCTCACTGCATCCGAAACCTTTGGCGTTCCGTTTCTGTCGCCCTTTGCACCCAAAAACGGAGATTCGGTCTGGGGCACGCTGCTGGTCAAGCCTATCTGGAAAAAGGAGCTTCGTCCCCGCAGCCTGAGGACAGACTCCCCCAGAAGACAACCGCCTATAAGCCGCAAATGGAAAACCGATAAGGAGGTATAAGCTATGCAAAACCGAAAATATCTTGGCAAATGGGAGCTTGGCTGTCTTGTCTTTCTTGTGTGCACCGTCCGCCTGTTTACCTCTTATCCTAATATCCGAGGCGTCTCTTCCCTCTGGCTATCCACGCTGATTGGCGGTATTCTCTTTTTGGGTCTTTTGTTTCTTGCTCTTCGATTGGTAAATCTTTCTCGACCTCCTCATAAGATCATCTCTGCCATAACGGCTCTCTACTGGCTTATCGCTGCTGCCCTTGCCCTCAAAGAGGGGACTGCAGTTCTGCATCAGGTATCCTATTTCCGTTCCCCAAACTGGTTTTTGTCCCTCTTTTTGCTTCTTGGCGCAATCGTTCCCCCACTCTGTGGCGGACGCTCAGTCTACCGCATGCACTCTCTGTTGGTGTTACCCATAGCGGTCTGCCTGGTGATAATTACCTTCTTTGGTCTTTCTGATGCCCGCATGAACAACCTTGCCCCGTGGCTCGGCAATGGTGGTTTAGAGGTTATGCAAAGAAGTTTTTCATCTCTCCTTATATTTATGGATGTTCCCTTTTTACTATTGCTTATTCCTCGTTGCCGCCCTGAGGTCCCCATAAGAAAAACCGTGTTTTTCTCTGCCGCCGCAGGGGTAGCTGTGACCGTTTTTGTCATGCTGGCTGCCTCTCTTCGACATCCTCACGAGCTTTACACCGCCATTCCCCTTTATGCCATGGCAAAAACCGGAGTCGGCACAGAGGCGTTATATCTGCTCTCCTTTTTGGTTGCCCTGATGCTGTATCTGTCTCTGGCTCTTCATTTGATTGCCTGCGGAATAAGACCTTTGAAAAACAAATTTAGCAAACGCCAGACTGTCGCTCTTTTGGCTTTGCTGCTATGCCTCACGCTCTCCGGCTGCTATGACAGCCGCGAAGTAGAAGAAACCGCCTATTTGATTGGTCTTGGCATAGACAAGGGCGAAAGTGCAATGCAATATACCTTTCAGATATCCAACCCTTTGGAGATGGGAAAAACATCGCAAAAGGAGAGCGAAGAGCCCCCGCCCGAAGCGGGCGAGGATGCTAATAAAGGCGTCAATAACATGACGATTGAGGCAGAAAACTTTTATCTTGCTCTATCGGAGCTGCGCAGCTATCTGGGCAAGGAGCCGGATGTTTCTCACCTGAAGGTCATTGCCTTTTCCAAAGAGCTGGCACGGGACGGCTTGCTCCCTCATGCAGAAACGCTCTTTGCGCATCGGGAAATTCGTCCGGATACTAACCTGTGTCTGGCAGAATCCGCCTCGGATTTTTTAACCAAGGTAAAACCTACCCTGGAACAGAGCACCGCCAGATACTATGAGCTTTTGTTTTGGCGGCGCTACAGCCCCTACGCCCCGGTGAGCGAGCTTGAAGATTTTGTCACTGCCTGTCTGGATACCGGCAAAGACCCTGTTCTTCCCCTTGCCAACGGTGAACAAATCAGCGGCATGGGTATTTTTCAGGACGGAGTTCTGGTTGCTGAGGCAGACGGAAAAAAAGCAATGCTGTATAAACTTCTCTCCGGCAAAGGAAGCGATATTACGGTAGCGGCAGGAGATTCTGTCTTTTCGGTAAGCAGCCGGGGAACGCCCAACATCTCTGTTTCGCCTAATCAATCTCCGCCCCGAATCACAGTATCCCCCCGCCTCCGTGCCACCCTGCTTGAGGGGTCAGCCGAAGACCGCTCACGCCTTGCTGCCCAACTGGACGAAGATATGACCGCCCTGTTACGCGAAAGCGCAGCTCTTAGCGCAGACATTTTAGGCTGCGGTTCGGCTTTGCGTGCCTCCTGCCAAACAGAGGAGGACTGGCGGCAACGCAACTGGGCAAACGAATTCAAAAAAGCCTCTATTTTTACCAAAACTACCCTAAATCTGGAAAAATAAGCATTTCTTTTACAAATTTTTGAAAAAGTTGTTGACAAATATTGGAAAGTATAGTAATATAATACCATAAATTATTTTATGGAGGTATTTTTTATGAAATCAACAGGTATTGTAAGAGAGCTTGACGGTTTGGGCAGAGTGGTTCTGCCGATGGAGATGCGGAACACCATGTTAATCGAAAAGGGTACTCCGCTGGAGATTTATGTAGAGGGAGATAACATTATTCTGCACAAGTACGAGCCTTCCTGCTTGTTCTGCGGCAGTTCTGAAGAACTGATTTCCTATCAAGACAGAAAGGTATGCAAGGCGTGTCTTGCTGAGCTGAATCGTATCAGCAACGAAAATTAGGGCGTCTGCGATTGCTTTTTATCCTTTATCGCTTTCATAACATAATAAACATTTCGCAATAGAAAACGACATTGTTCCAAAGAACAATGTCGTTTTTTCTCTTTTTATACCAAACCCATACACCAAATAACAACCAATGCCGTAATTGTTACCAGGGTATCAATCGTGATTCCGTAAAACATGGGTTTCAGCCCGGCTTTTTTAAAATCCGTGATACTTGTTCCCAGACCGATTGCCGCTAAGGCGGTAACCATTAAAAACTTGCTTGTGCCTTTTAACACGCCCGATGCTGCTGCAGAAATACAGCCTGTGCTGTTTAAAATAGCCAATAACAGAAACCCGCCAATAAACCAAGGAATAATTTTTACAAGGTTGACCCTTTGACCGTTGTTTGCAGTCTGCAGCTCCTTCTGCTTTATGCGAGTGCCGATATATGCAAAAACCAAAACCGTGGGTATGATTGCAATGGTTCTTGTAAGCTTTACCATGGTTGCAAAATCACCTGCAATCTCAGAGAACGCATATCCTGAAGCAACCACACTGGCAGTGTCATTCACCGATGTTCCTGCCCATATACCGTAGGCGATATCAGACAAGCCCAATGCTTTACCCATAAGCGGATAGAGTGCAATCATCACCATGTCAAAGAGAAAGGTTGAGGACATTGCAAACGCAATATCCTTATCATCGGCATCGATTACGGGAGCAATCGCAGCTACGGCTGAGCCACCGCAAATACCGGTCCCTGCAGAAATCAGGTTGCTCAGTTTCCAGTTGAGGCCAAAAAATTTGCGAATAAAATATCCACCGCCAAAGCACATGGCAAAGGTAAATATCATCACAAAAAAGGTCATCCTGCCCACAGAAACAATCGTATGCATCGACAAGGATGCCCCCAGAAGGATAATGGCAACCTTCAAGATTTTTTTGGATGTAAATTTGAGAGCAGGCTTAATCCATGCCGGATGAAAAAAGCTGTTAATGATTGTGCCCATAAACAAGGCAATGATAGATGCGCCAAGTAACTCTCCGGGAATTCGTTTCTCTACTAAAATTGACACCCCGGCTACCATAAAGCATATGGCAACGCCCAACAGAAACATACCGCGTTTTTTTACTTTTGATTCCATACTATGACTCCTTTGATTTTTTAAAATCCCTTGAAAATGGGCAAAAAAATGACCATAACCTATTTTTCAAAGTTAAGGTCATTTTTCTTGGTCGGGGCGACAGGATTCGAACCTGCGGCCCCCTGGTCCCAAACCAGGTGCGCTACCAAACTGCGCCACGCCCCGATGAACTTCTCTATTATACTTGCTTTTCTTTCGTTTGTCAAGAGAAGTCTCGCTTTTTTCCATGATAAAGGGTATCTCCCCGCTCAATCGTGACCTGTGCGTTCATGGTATCCGTGATTGCCGCACAAAAATCCTCTGCCTGCTCTGCCGGTAAATAGAGCGGAATTTCCACTCTGTCTGCATAGATTGCCTCCTGCTGCATTACATCCGGAAATCCTGCAAGAGTGTGCTGCAGCTTGCCAAGCTGTGTATATTCACAGGTAAGGCTAAGCCTTTGGCAAAGAATCATGTCCAAAAGCCCTGCCGCCTTGAGGCCTTCCTTGGCGGACTTGGAATACGCATGAACCAGACCGCCGGTACCCAGCAAGGTTCCCCCAAAATACCGGGTCACTACGGCAATCAAATCACAGATGCCCTCTTTTCGCATCATATCCAGAACCGGAAGCCCTGCCGTCCCCCCCGGTTCTCCATCGTCGCTGTAACGCATAATATTATTTTCTCTTACAATATAGGCATACACATTGTGCGTGGCATCCCGATAGGTCCGGCGCATCTCCTCCAGAAACATTAGCGCCTCATCTTCGGTACAAACCGGCTTGACATTGGCAATAAAACGAGATCTTTTTTCGACAATCTCTGCCTGCGCCTGCTTGCCTATGGTTGTATAGCATTCACTCATAATTTTACTCCTTAATCGTTTGAAGCAGATTCTGAATCCTGTGCATAAACAGGGCGACCTCAATCCGGCTGGCATTCCCCTTTGGATTGATGCTTCCGTCACCGTAACCGCTCATAAGACCTGCATCCACACATGCCGCCATGGCATCACGGGCATAGAAATCTATCAGGGACTTGTCCGTAAACTGGTTCAGGGTTGCCGTGTTGGGAATGGAGGTCAATGCCCCCTCTTTGCTCAGTACACGGTATGCCAGCGTTGCCATATCCTGACGGCGGATGGATGCCTCGGGGTCAAATCGATTTCCCCCTACGCCGCCGGCAATTCCAAGAGCCTTTGCCATGCCGATTTCCTGATAATAATAGGCGGTGGGATAAACATCAATAAAATTCTCGGTCACTGTGGCGGTTTTTCCCAGTACACGGAGCAATAGCACGGTGTTATCTGCACGGGTAATGGGGGAATCCGGATCAAACTCGGTTTCGCTTCGGCCGCGGATAATGCCCTGGGCGGCAAGAGATGAAACCGCATCCATTGCCCACCAATAGTCATCCATATCTAAAAACGCAACCTCTAACGGCTTGTCCGCTCCTACCATGGAAGAATCGCTTCCTCCGTCCCCGTTCAACTCCTGCATCAGCGAAAATATACTTGGGTTATCCAAAAACGAATGGTAGGTGAACATACAATATCCGTCAATGGTGTCATTCCTGCGGCCCAGTTCTATATGCTTGCGCAGTTCATCGGTGCCGGCATCTGCGCTCCATGCAGGCAGGTCGCTGTCGATGGTTTTATACGCCGCCTCGCCGATATACAGCTTTACATCCGTACCGCTGACGGTATCTGACCACCAATCGGTCAGATGAGAATAATCGGCTATCTCGTAACCGATATGCCAGTAAATCTGGGGGATAATATAATCCACCCAGCCGTTTTTGACCCAACTGCGGGAATCTGCATAAATACTGTTGTAGGAACCGCTTCCGGCAGTTGCGCTGCCCTCCGGCATCTCGGTGTTGTTTGCCCAGATACCTCTGGGGCTGATACCAAACTGAATATTCGGCTTCTCTTTATGTACGGCCTCGTCCATCTTTTGCACCAATTGGTTCACCATGGCACGCCGCCAATCGTCCTTGTCCGGATACTCCGCCTGATAAAACGCATAGGTACCCTCGTCATTAAACTCCCCTGCGGGATAGAAATAATCGTCCATATGCACGCCGTCGATGTCATAGTTCTTTACCAATTCCACCGCACCGGACACAATCAGGGCAATCGCCTTAGAATCTCCGGGATTGTAATACATCTTACCGTCGCTATCGGTAAGTACCAGCTCCGGATTCTTGACCGCCGGATTATCCTCGCTCAGCAGCTTTTCCTCGTCTGCCAAGACGGTGACGCGGTAGGGGTTAATCCATGCATGAAGCTTTATCCCCCGCTTATGGGCCTCGTCTACGGCAAACGCCAGTGGGTCGAATCCGTCCTTGGGCGCAAGTCCCTGCTTCCCTGTCAGATAGCGGGACCAGGGAAAGATATCGGATGCATACAAAGCATCACCGGCAGGACGAACCTGCAAAAACACAGCGTTAAATCCCATGGTTTTACAGTTATCCAAAATGGTGATCAGTTCATTTTTCAGTGTCTGGCTGTCGGTGGTAGGAGCGCTGGGAAAATCAATGCCGGAAACGGTAGAAACCCAGATACCACGCAGCTCTTCATCCCGGGCAGATACCTCACCGGGCATGTAAAACAACCCTGTCCAAAAAACGGCGCAGAGCAACAAACATATACATCGAAGTAAAAAGTTATGGTTTTTCACAGATATCCACTCCTACTTAACAATATGCAAAGATGTGTATAGTATACCATAAAAAACGCAATCTTGCAAGGTTTGAGCGTTCTATTTTTATCCGTCCGGCAGGACAAGAAAGAAGACCGTTTGGGGAAACGGTCTTCAGGGAGGGAGTTATGTATTTGTACTTGCAGCAATTACTGCTGCAACTATAGTATAACAAACAAAAGAAAATATGGGTGAATATTCTATGAAAGAACTATGAATTCTTTGTAAACGACACTTCATTGACAAAATTCCCAGATTGTGCTATCATACATTCTTGTAAATATTTGAAATACTATAAGCGAGCCCAACCCCTGCAGGTTGGCTTCCTTGTATTATTAGGAAGGGAAACCCTATGAGCGATACCATAACCAAAGCGATTACCAAAGACGGTTTTTTTAAGATTGCAGCCGTTGTCACCACAGAAACGGTGAATCAGGCACATATCTATCACCAGACCATGCCCACCGCTACCGCAGCACTGGGGCGGCTGTTGAGCGCAGGACTTTTGCTGGCAGACGGTCTGAAGGAAGAGGACGCCAGCCTGACCCTGCAGCTGCGGGGTGACGGCCCGTTGGGGATTCTTGCTGTGGTAGCAGATTCTTCCGGCGGCGTCAAAGGCTATGTGGCAAATCCCGCCGCCGATCTCCCCCTTAGAGAGGATGGAAAAATCAATGTAGGTGCCGGCGTGGGAAAAGGCACTCTCAGTGTGATTCGGGATTTAAAAATGAAGGAGCCTTACATCGGTCAGGTTCCTATCCAAACCGGAGAAATCGGGGATGATTTGGCATATTATTTGATGCAATCGGAGCAGATTCCCAGCGTGGTTGCGCTCGGTGTTCTGGTCGACAGAGACTATTCGGTTGCCTGTGCGGGCGGATTTTTGATTCAGGTAATGCCCGGTTGCGACGAGAAGAGCCTGTTAAGGCTTGAAAACAGCTTGCAGGGAATGATGAGCGTGACCGAAATGCTCTCGCAAGGGATGACAGGCGAAGACATCATCCGCTATGTGATGCTTGGCTTTGATGCCGAGATTCTGGAAACTCTGCCGGTTGGTTATCATTGCAACTGCGGCCGGAATCGGATGGAACGCGCCATCATCTCTCTGGGCAAGCAGGAGATTCAGGATATGATTGACGAGCAAGGCGAGGCGGAAATCATCTGCCACTTCTGCAACAAGGGCTATCGGTTTGACAAGGAAGAACTGACCGAAATGCTTGCCAAAGCCACCCGAAAATAATAAAAAGTCAAGAAAACATGCGATTTAGCGAGGAAATACAAGAAAGCGTTTGCCTAACCTCGTATAATCGGCGATAACTTTCTATTTCGATTTTGACATTTCGTCAGGATGGGAGTATAATATACTCCGTTGCTGTCGCTAAAGACGGCGAAAGTGTGGGCGCTTAGCTCAGCTGGGAGAGCATCTGCCTTA
>JAZOWR010000026.1:0-3971 GCA_045659345.1 Ructibacterium sp. | reverse complement strand
CATCTGTTTTTTGTTGTACTGGCTGCTTCCGTAGTAGCACCGCACAATTACATTTTCGCCGTCTGGCATGAAGTCAACTTGTTCGGTTATCCACCCTGTTCCAAGCAGTTCCCACGCATGGCGCAGCGTCTTTGCATCTGCCGGCGGTAGGTTCTCAAAGTCTTTATACACGCCGATTTCTTTGATTGCTTGGCGGTATATATCCTCTTTGGTGTACTGCTCTGTTCGGTTCGATAGCTTTTTTGCAAGCTTGGTGCATAGTTCCCAGCACAACGCATTTGCAGACAGGCTTCTTTTTTCCCGGTATTCCTTGACCTTCACAGACACACGGGTTTCCTTGTACTTTCTCACCATCTTTTGGGATTCAATACCCTGTTCCATTTCAAATGTGATAAGGGGATTTCCCGTGGCTGTGTAGGCTATTGAATGGATTTTTCCGGTTAGTTCATTCATAGACAACCTCGCTTTCTCTTGGGAATCTTCCCGTTTCCAAGCACATGCACAAATAATCCTTTCTCGGTACATATCGTGCTATGAATGTTTCATCGTACTCAATCGGGTGGAATGACAAACGCTGCGGGTCAACTTCCCGGAAGTAGTTTTTATAATCTTCCGGCAGCAGTGCATAAGCAACGATCCGGGCTTTGTGTATCTCAGCTTGGTACATTTCAACATTGACTTGCCGGCGGTAATCTGCTGTTACTTTGAAAGGCTTAACCGCTGCATGGGTCTTTACTTCAATAACCTCAACAGGTGCAAGCCCGTCATAGTTGACACGCAACCGCCCTTTTATGATCTGCTTATCCTTTACCAATCCGGGAATGTTCAGCGCATCCAGAATCTTGTGTTCCCATGCTGTGCCGGCTTTCATGGCATCGGTGCAAATATTGTTTTGCACAAATCCTTGTTTTTCCCGCCACCACTTTTCAAAAGTCTTTGTGTCCCATCGGCGCATTACATAGCCCGTATCGCTTGCGCCGATGTATCCGCTTCGATCTTTGCTTGCAATCATAGCTTTTGCAGAATGACATTCAGATTGTGTTCAATGTTGTTCAGAATGCCGTAATACTTCAGATATGTCCGCATTTCTTCTTCCGTTCTGCCCATCTGCTCAGCAATGTCGGCAATGGTCATATTGCCTTTTTTCTGAATGGCGGTAATGGTTTCAAAAACACGGTTCTGCACTTGCATAATATCGTGGTACTGATCCGCTTGGTTCTGCTGCTTTCTTTCGTTTTCTTCCTCTTTCAGCCAGAGGGAGAAACCCAAGCCGGTATACATTGCAACAGCCTTTACAAAAGAACGGGTCATGCTGTTCCACACTCTTTGCTGGCTCATGGAATTGTCCTTGACCGGGTTTGCGCCGTTCATAACCGGGGATTGCATGTAGTACACATTATCGTCAATGTGGATTTCGATTCGGGTTTCATAGCAACGGTTTTTCACGCCGTTCTTGTCCTCGAAAACTGTTTCGGATTCGTACAGGCTGCCGCCGGTCTTGGGGTTCTGCACCGGGAGGAAATAAGCCTTTTCCGCTCCATGTTCATGCAGTAAATCAATGCACTTGTTATATGGTAGATAATCCGCTCCATCTCGTTTTTCGACAAAAGCGGAAACATCAACTTGCCGCAATTCGTTATACGGTTTCAGCATCGCCGTTCCCCTCTTTCTTGGCTTCTTGTTCCTCACAGAACTTTTCCAAATCTTCGTCATGCAGCAGAACGTTCAGAACTTCCAGTTTCGTTTCCGGTGCGATGCTGGGTGAATTGATAACGGCAATCTGTGCCAAGTGGTAAATTTCGCTTTTCTTCATGGTTTGTTCCTCCTAAAAACATTCTTCGGTTTCCCATGCGCTTTTTCTTTTCACGCATTCATCACAGGCGAAAATATCGCCGTCTTCGTCCATATAGATTTCCTCGCACTCTGAACCACACACAGGGCAATGTGGATATTTCGGCTCTCCGTGTGGATAACCCGTGCGGATTGCGTTTGTAATATCAGGGTGTTCCATGTAAATTCACCGCCTTTTCACAGATATAAACGATGTGTTCACACAGCATCCGGGGGATAACAGAACGCTCTTTCGACCCCTTCAAACCCTGTGTTACCGTCTTTGATCCCCGGGGTGCTGCCGCATGACAAGGATCGCCATTCTTGCACATGGGTCTAAACTGGGGGTTCGGATGATTCGTCCAAATGTCGGTCGGCTTCTTCCGTCTTTCGTTCACGGGCTTATCAAGTTCATACTGACAATATGTGACCGTATACCGGGCAGCGCCGCCATTTTCTTCCAAATCTTTCATCCAAGGCATCTTCCGCATTGCACCAACAGGGTTTTCAATGAAGAAAATCAACTCCGGCAATCCTTGTTCCAAGCGCATACGGTTCAACTCTGCGATAATTTCAAGACAATGTTGGTCAACCTTGTCGCAGAACTTGGCGTATTCACTCACCGGGTCAAGGTTGCCCGTTTCAGGGTTCTTCCGTCTGTGGTGGCTGATTGCCGCAATGCTGAAGGTTGTGCAATCCGGGCTTGCCCATACAACATCAGGCAGACCGAATTTTTCAACGATGTCAGCCGCAGTGAGGGTCAGGATGTCGGCATAAAGGTCAATGTTTTCAAACTTCTTGTCCCAATCAATGGAAAAGGTTTCATGACCAGCCGCATTAAATGGTTTTTCAACGCTTCGTGTTCCGGCGAAGAAAACAACAACTTTCATTTGCTTTCACCCCAACGCCAGTTTTTACCGACAGAGAAGAACACCATGCCAACGCAGACAAGCAAGGAATACCATGCAGTTGTTTCCTCAAGTCTTCCGGTCTGCTGCCACCAGAACAGGATTAAAGAAAGTGCCGCATACTTGAAAACATCCTTTGCCATATGCTTCAGCTTTTCCATGGAATCCGGGGCGGGTTTCACAGGCTCGCACTGTGCATCCTTGACGGCTTCGTTCGCCTTTGTGGGCTTCTGGGCGGGTTTCTGTGCATCCTTTTCGGTGCGGGTTGTGTTAGCGGTCACCTTCTTTTCTGCGCCCCCTGTGGGCTTCGTAAACGTTTCGTAAGCGGTATCAGGATGAAGGGGCTTTTCCTCACCATGGAACATTTCGTCAATTTCCATATCTTCCTTGTTCATGTCAATCATCGTATTTAGCTCCTTTCGGTACTACTCAAATTTTGTTTTCAAAGTGCCGATGCACTAAAGTCATTTGGTGCGGTTCATCTTTTACCACGAACCAGTTTTCACTATTTAACCTCTTGCTTTTGAGGAAAATGCGCTGGCTGCGTGTGGGCTTCTTTCCGTGCTTCATGCCGTCTCCTTCTTTTCAAAGCGCAAAGACACTTTGCATTTGTGCTTATCGCTTAAAATCTCGCTGAGGATCATAGCTATTCGGTTTTTTATGTAGTCGTTCTGTTCCATGCTGTCCTCCATTACTCTGTTACGTTTTCGTAACTCTTAGCGCAAAAAAAATACAGATGCGCTTCAGTCAAGGGAATTTCAAGCAGTTCGCAAGCCTTCATAACTTCCGTGAATGACCATTCGCTTTTGTTGTTCAGCTTTGCGCTAAGAAGGGCTTCACGCCAACCCATAGCGGCAGCAAAAGCACCCTGAGAACCGAACTTCTCAACAATACGACCTCTTAACTTTGCATACCTCATTTCGTTCACCTCACTTTCTCGATTGTTACGTTTCCGTAACCACAAGGCTATTATAGCAACGCTTTTCTAAAAGTCAATATCTTTTTTTGCGTTAACGTAACTTTTTTTCTCTTTTTGGTAAATTTGTGTTGCGTTAACGGAATTTTTGTGGTACGATTTTCCTAGGCAAAGGAGGTGGATACAAATGAAAAAATACGAACGTATTGATAGTGTTGCAAATCGTTTAAGAGAAGCAATGTACAAATCTGAGAAAACGCAAGCGGATCTAGCCAGAGAAACAGGAATCAGCAAGGCTACACTTTCACGTTATCTTT
>JAZOWR010000025.1:0-2081 GCA_045659345.1 Ructibacterium sp. | reverse complement strand
GAGGACTATACTTTGATTTCCAAAGTGGAGTTGCGGTTGCGTGGAAACGGCAACAGTTTGACCAGACACAGCGGCTTTGGTGTTTGCACCTTAAGCCGGGACGGGCTTACATATTCCGGCACCAAGGATGGAGAAACCGTCGAACTCCATTATTCTATCCAGAAGATATACCGGTTGCTTTTCGGAGCCGGTGTGAATTTTGAGGTATACGAAGGGTCTGAGATTCTGTTCTTTGTTCCGGAAGAAAAACGTTCGGCTGTGGACTGGTATATGACCTCTATGATCCTTTACGACCGAACCCAATAAGGAGGAATTATTATCCTTACGAAAGAGAGAAAGATAAAAGAGCAGCAGAAGGCATATTCCAACATCAGCGTCCGTTCTTTTGTGACGGTGGCTGTGCTCCTGCTGGTGGTGTTGATTTTCTGTGGATCTCTTTCTTATTTTATCCCTCAGGGAGACTTTGAAAGAGATGCAGACAGTAACATCATCCCCGGTACATATCAAGCGGGCGAAGTAGAAGGAATTGCACCCTGGCGTGTAATCACTGCGCCGATCCGGGTGTTTGCATCTGAGGATGCGCTGACCATCATTATGATCAGCATTTTTTTGCTGGTGATGAGCGGTGTTTTCAACCTGCTGGACAAGACTGGCGGCATTAAAACCTTCATTGCGTTTATTATGCGCCGCTTGCGGGACAGTGGTGGCCCGGTAGTATGTATTATGATACTGCTGTTTATGCTCTTCGGAAGCCTGTTTGGTATGTTTGAGGAGCTGGTGACCCTTCTTCCGCTGATTATTGTGTTTATGCTGTCTATGCAACTGGACACGATGGTGGGACTGGGTGCATGCTTGATGGCAGCGTGTTTTGGCTTTTCTACCGCCATCACCAATCCATTTTCTGTGGGCACAGCTGCCCAGCTGGCAGGGATTCCAGTGTCTTCCGGTGTGTGGCTCAGAGTGGTATTCTTTGTAATCGTGTATCTGGTTTTGTGTGGGTTCTTATTAGGATATCTGAAAAAAATCCGGCAAAATCCCGAGACTTCACCTACTTATGAGATGGATCAACAAAAGCGCGAGAGTCTGATCCTGCGAGGAGATGACGCGCCCCAAGATCAACAGAAGATCTTTCAGGTATATGCTACATTCTTTGCCATCCAGGGCGTACTGTTGGTAGCGATCGCCAGCATAAGAGCCATTTCCGGTCTTGCAATTCCGATCCTTGCAGCAAGCTTTTTGGTATTCGGTTTGATTGCAGGACAGATTGTGTGCAAAGACTTCCGGAAAGTTTTGGCTTTTTTTCTGCAAGGAGCCGTGGCAATGCTCCCGGCAGTGGCAATGATCGCACTGGCTTCCTCAGTAAAGCTTGTGATGGTTGAAAGCAATATCATCGACACGGTTATGAATGCTGTGCTGCAGCTTCTGATTGGGAAGGGAAAGTTTGTAACGATACTTTTGATCTATGCCCTAATCCTGTTCTTGCAGCTCTTCATTGGTTCGGCTTCAGCAAAGATTTTTTTGGTTATGCCTATTGTCCTGCCAATCACCAATGCGCTGGGCATTTCTCCCACATTGGTGATTCTGACCTACTGTATGGCAGATGGATTTACCGATGTAATTTTGCCCACAAATCCTGTGCTGCTAATCGGCCTTTCCATGGCGAATGTATCTTATTGGAAATGGCTCAAGTGGACCTGGAAATTGCAATTGTTACTGTTTGCTATTTCTGTTTGTGTACTGATTTTCGGTGTTTTGATTGGCTATTGATTTACAAAAGGGTATTTAAAGGATTGGACTTCCGGCTTTAGGAAAGGAAACATTATGAATCCAAAGATAGCTATTGTTACGGGAGGCAGCTCCGGTATTGGTCGATGCACGGCAATTGCGCTGCGGGATGCCGGCTGTAAGGTCTATGAATTCAGCCGCAGAGAAAAGCCGATTGAAGGTGTTTGTCATATTGGCCTTGATGTGACCGATGAAGCGAGCATCCAAACAACTGTTGAGCAGATTCTTACAGAAAACGGCAGGATCGATATCTTGGTCAACTGTGCTGGCAATGGCATTTCCGGCGCGGTAGAGCT
>JAZOWR010000024.1:0-2089 GCA_045659345.1 Ructibacterium sp. | reverse complement strand
CCTACTATGCCACGCTGCACCATCAAACACCTTGCAAATATACAAATCATCGTCAATTCCCTTGTTTTTGCTGATAACGGTCACGGTCTCGGTACAACCTAACATATTTACACCCCCGCAAACATTAAATTTGTGTTGTATAAATAAACCTCGGCTGCACTATCAATCCGCTGTGTTGCCGACTTGATAACAGAACCGGTGGCATAGGAACGACTTATTCCGTCATTAGATTCCGCCGTAATGATGCCGCCATGTTCTTGTCTATCCAATTCGTCAATCACCGCACACATCGCCATTTTGACTGCGACAAGGTCCGCCCCGGTTGCGGTGGCCGCTCTGCCGTGAGTGATTCGGTCAATGTGTGCATTTGCAAGAATGGAGAGGCGGGAAAATTCCGCCTCTGTCAATGCTTGCCCTTGATAATCGTTAAGGTAAAAAGCAAAGTCTGCGTACATTTTACCCCGCCCCCTTACTTATTTACTGCCCTTTTTACCGGGAGCTTTTGCCGCCGGTTTCGGTTCGGACTTTGTCACTACAACTACCGGAGAATATCCCTTTGAAATGTATTCTTTCAACTGGCTTTCTCCGATGTTGCGGGTCTTGGTGCCGTTAGATACTAACATCAAGAATCACTCCTTACACGCCAGTATGAGCATAAATGCCGTTTGCCTTATTCTCATAGACCATAGCGTCATGATACAGTCTGTACTGGAACTTCCAGGCATCCTTGGTCTGGTTCTCGTCCGGAGAGAATACTTTCGGCAATGCCATCTTGGTTGCCTGGAGCACACTGTCTGGACAGAGCATCAAGAAGTTGATGTTCTTACCGGAAGGAGTAAAGCCCCATGCATCCGCACCGCTGTTGAGAGTAATAATGGTGTTAAATCTCTTCTGCGGTACATAGATGATGGGCATGTCATTATACTGGGTCAGCACACGGGAAACATTGCCATCGCTGCCAAACTGTCTTGCAACCGAACCCATCAAAAGGGGCTTGATTGCAGAAGATACATAAAGAACTCTGTTTTCGGGAACCTCTTCATCGTCAAGTTTTGCACTTGCTGCGTCAATTGCTGCAAGAACTTCTTCACCGCTTGCCAATGCTGCTGCTTTAACAGTCGCACCGGTTGCACTTGCATATTTTGCAAAACGATATGCGTCAACTTCGGGAGCAACGTGGAGACGAATAAATTCGCTCATTGCCATACCGAATGCCTGGCCCAGGGTTTCCTCATTGTCCATGCGGTCAATGGAAAGCTCCTTGCCTCTGTCCTCGGTCAGCTCCATTGCTTCCCAGTTAACGGTTACATCGCCTTCCGGGAAACCATTCGCTCTGGAATAGTCACCCAAGCCGGTGGTTGCAACCTTCATAACCTTTACGGTGTTAGTGCCAGTAAAATCTAACTGGGTTTTTGCGTCCAACTGTGCAGTCAAGGACGCCTTCTTGTAGATACCATCAATAACGGGTACAAACTTTTCTGCATACTGAATAGCATTCATTTTAAAATCCTCCTTAATTTTCGGTTGTTAAGCCTGCACCTTGCATCAGTGCAGACATGAACGGATCGGAATTGCCAGGGTTTTGGTGTTGGCTTCCGGTGCTCACTCTGGATGCGGGCGGTGCTTCCTCAATATCAAACAAATACGCATCCGATTCCTTCAACCTATCCAACTGCTCGGAAAGTCCCAGAAGGTTCTCCCCGTCAAGTTTAATCAGCGACATATCAAGTGCCGCTTTTGCAAGTTTCGGGTTCTTTGCTTTCGCCTCAACAAGTGCCAGGTTAACTGCACTATCCAGGCGAACCGCTGCCATATCGGTATTGTATTTGTCCTCCAGGTCGGATGCTTTCTTCTTCAAGCCTTCAACATCCACCCCGTCAAACTTTGCAACGGTCTCATTCAAGGTCGAAATGGTACCTTGGGCCGTTGTCAGTTCTGCCACCTTGTCATCATACTTTTTCTTATCCACAAAACCGCCAGAAGCCAGGTTTGCAAGTTTTACATCCTTGTTATCCTTTAACTTCTCTTCAAGTTGTGCATAGGTCAAAGCATCTTCCCCAAACAATTCTCTCAACTTATCCATTTTTGT
>JAZOWR010000023.1:0-2068 GCA_045659345.1 Ructibacterium sp. | reverse complement strand
CCATAGGATTTGGCAATCCAATCAGTAGCATGGCGGACTGCATCGCCCCAAAATATATTGCGCTGATCGATTAAGATTTTTACAGAATAAGCCTTGCTTTCCGCTTCTGGAGTGGTGAAAAAATCAAAATCACCCTTTATTAGGCACCCCTCTTCACGAAGTCTAATTCCAAAATCAACATCTCTTTTGGCTTCCGAGGCAGCTACCGTCAGTCGATTGCGATCTGTGCAATCTTTGGCAACAGCAAGCGGAAGTGAGAAGGCAATATTCGACCGACAAAGTTTCTCCCAATCGACACAAATTCCCGAATGACCTGATCTGGTCATTCGGGCAGTCCAAACATGGTGCTCTCCTTTCTGTGGAACTGAAAATCCCACTTTAAATCTCGGCGGGACCGCTGCCTTATCTGACTTTATATCAATACAAAACTCACTCAAGTCAGTTGAGACCGCCTTTGTACGTGTATTGAAATTCCAACTTCCAGGACTCTCACATACAATGTGTGGTTTTATACCTACACCTCCATTTAAAACCACAGAAAAGAAAGCCACCGCAAACAAATTCATCAACCACACTCCCTTTACTTGAAAATTACTACAGTACCTTTTCTTGGAACAAGATAATAAACCGTCGCCCCATTCTCATTTTTAACCTTTAGCTTCCACCGCAGAGTCCCCTCTTCACCTAAGCCGATCGAACCATTAACATTGCCACGAACCGAGATTACCTGTATCGGCTCTCTCGAGACAAGATTAGCTGAGGGGATAATTTCAGTGGGCTCTTCTTCTGAATTAGCAAATGCGCAATTGCCGACAACCAAAACAAGCGGCGAAGAACTGGCACACGCCACCCTGATATCACCATACAAGGCCGCATAATTTTCAACATTCAAAGATCCATCTGAAGCGACCTCGACACATCCATTTGCCTTTACCTCGACATTCACTGCGCTTGCCGACCCTGCCACCATCAGTTTTCCATTATCTTTGACTGTCAGGTTTTTAAACCTACTATCTCCGCCAAAACCGACATCTCCTGCAATCTGGACATTGGCATTCGCAGCAGAAAGATTGCCGTCATATTCAAAATCGGCGCCGAATGTAATATCATTGCCGTCATCTATCCAAAGCGTTCCGGCCGTATTTTCCGCCAGATGAGCCGTTGCCACCGCAGCTGACACTACAGGCCTGCCAGGAACCTCAAAAGAAACATTCACCAAATCACCTGACTTATATCCCTCTCCATGGCAGGTAATGACAACATTCGTTACCTGTTGCTTTTCATAATCAATCTGAGCAACAGCAGTTGCATTAGAACCGCTGCCACCAGTGATATTTACCAGAGGCGGAAGCAAGTAGCCGGTGCCACCATGTGTTACGGTAATAGAGGATACACCGAATCCACCGGCCTTGCGAAATTTTGCACTGTTAAGTATCATGCCGCTCGCCGTACCGTCGCTTTTTCGGGCACGGATTTTGCCGCCCCCTGAATAAACAACGGCATCAATTCCAGAAAGGAGGCTCGTATTCTGCTCAGAATCAGGAGAACCGGTTACGCGCTCCAAAGTTCCTCCGTCAAATGACAGCGTGCAGCGCGAGGATGAAGCTACAGCTTTAACCTTAAAGGTATCAGTAAGTGAAAGGATGCTCTCTCCATTCAGATTAACCATAGCCCTAGAGCGCCCTTCATAGCTATTCCTATCCCCGTATGGGAGAATTCTAAAGCCGTGGACACGGGCGGTTCCGGCTATCGTCAATACCGAAGGACTGTCAATGCTGTCAGAAGCACGATTAACAAGGGTCATTGTCTTTCCATCAAACGAAACCTCGCCTCCATCAATAAACACTTCTGCCCGCCCTGTCTGCGAATGCCCTATAGAACACCCTGTATATTGAGATCCCGCAAAAGTAAATTTCCCGCCATGTATGTACAATCCGGCCCTACTGTCACTTCCGACAGCAAACTTCACATCTGCAGAAATTGTATTTGTGCCGGCAAACATCTCCCATGATCCAAATGAACCGCCATTATTGAAACCAAATGAGACTTCGCCTTCACCGTTTACAAA
>JAZOWR010000022.1:0-2413 GCA_045659345.1 Ructibacterium sp. | reverse complement strand
TTTCATCTGCTAAAACCGTGTCACCCGTGAGGCAAAGAGGCGGGTACATCACACACCACCAGTTCTGCCCCGCACCGGTACCGATGCGAAGATTCAGGGCGGTGTACTTTCCGGCAGGGAGGCGAACCGGCCCATAGGTCTTGGTGGGGAATCTGCAGGTTTCAACCGTGACAAAAACCGGCTGCAGGACACCGTGGCGTTGCAATTCTTGCTTGGCGGTTTGTTGGAGCAGTGCCGCGTTTCGGCGGGCAACATTGGCAGCATCTTTGGCGTTGCTGCAGCCTAAAAACAGATGCCCGCAGTCGGCTAAAATCCGGTCGCGAACCTGAAGCTTCAGCGCCTGCTCCTGAGGGCTATTGCTGTTTGCAATAATATGAAGCCGAAAAACCTGATCGGCAACGGCGCTTTGGGTATTGCTGATATGACAGACAAAGACCGTGCTAAGTAAAAGGATGAGTGCGCCCAGAGCAAAGGCCACTCGACATCGAAGATCATTCATAGCTGTTTCCTCCTTTTGGAAGGAGTATTTCCCCAAATTTCTTATGGTATACATCTTGATTTTTTTGGGGGTTTGCGATATAATGTACTCTGTATTCATATACTGTTTTTGAATAAAAAGAAAGGTTATGATAGCAATGGCAAGAACCAGACTCTGTGTTGTTTTCGGTGGTGCCTCCAGTGAGCATGAAGTTTCTTTGCTCTCTGCTGCATCGGTGCTTAAGAATATAGACAGTGAGAAATATGAAGTAACCATGCTTGCCATCTCAAAAGACGGTGGCTGGTATTACTATGACGGTGAGCCGGAAGGGCTAAAAAACTTAAGCTCTGATACCGAATGGCAGATGGACCGTGCGATTATCTCGCCGGACAGAACAGAAAAAGCCATTCTTCGATTTACCAATGACGGGGTCAAAACCTACCCGATTGATGTGGTGTTTCCGGTCCTCCACGGGAAGAACGGTGAGGATGGCACCATTCAAGGTCTGTTTGAATTGGCAGGGATTCCCTATGTAGGGTCTGGGGTCATCGGCAGTGCGGTCTGCATGGATAAGTGTATGGCAAAAACCATATTTGCCCATGCGGGGATTCCTCAGGCAAATTGGGTGGAACTTAAGCGAGGAGAAGAAAAAATTGCAGAAATTGAGGCAAAGCTGGGCTACCCCTGTTTTGTAAAGCCTGCCAATGCCGGTTCCTCGGTGGGTATCACCAAAGCCCATAACCGGGCGGAATTGATTTTGGGCATAGAAGCTGCCTTTTTGGAAGACTACAAGGTTTTGGTAGAAGAGATGATGTATGGCGCTGAGGTAGAAAGCAGCGTAATGGGAAACTTAAACCCTGTCTGTGCGTCGGTGATTGGTGAGATAACACCGGCGGCAGAATTTTATGACTATGATGCCAAGTATAACAATGCGGCATCCATCTTAACCATTCCGGCAGATATTAAGCCCGAATATGCAGAAAAATTGCGTGAACTTGCGGTTAAGGCGTACCGTGCCTGCGAATGCAGAGGCCTTGCCCGTGTGGACTTTTTTGTAGACAAAGAAACCGGCGACATCCGTCTGAATGAGATTAATACCCTTCCCGGATTCACCTCCATCAGCATGTATGCCAAGCTTTGGGATGCCGATGGCATTGGTTACAGAGAACTGGTGAACCAACTGATTCGCCTTGCAATGGAGGAGGACTAACCATGGACAACAGACCCATAGGGATTTTTGACTCCGGCCTTGGAGGGCTTACCTGTGTCAAAAAGGTGATGGAGCTTTTGCCCGGAGAGAATATTATTTATTTTGGCGATACCAGCAGAGTGCCTTACGGAAGTCGGAGCAGCGATACCATTGTTAGGTATACCGGTCAGAACATTCGCTTTTTAAAGACATTTGACATTAAACTCATTGTGATTGCCTGCGGAACTGCCAGCAGTGCCGCGCTTCCCATGATTCGGGATGAGTTTGACACCGAGATTATCGGGGTGCTCAATCCGGCGTGTCATGCGGCAGCAAGGGCAACCCGAAACGGAAAAATCGGGGTGATTGGCACACAGGGGACGGTGCGAAGCGGCAAGTATGCAGAAACCCTCAAGGGGATTCATCCTGCGTTTGAGGTGTACAGTAAGGCGTGTCCGATGTTTGTGCCGTTGGTAGAAAACGGTTATACCCAAGGAGAGGTAACCTCCCTGATTGCAGAAGAATATCTTCAGGAGTTAAAGGACAAAGAGATAGACACCTTGATTCTGGGGTGTACGCATTATCCGCTTTTAAAGGAAACCATTGGCCGTATTATGGGAGAAAGCGTGACCCTGATTGATGCAGGGGCAGAGACGGCGATCTATGCGAAGGAAAGCCTGGCAAAGGGTGATATGCTTGCAGAGGGAAATCAGGGCAAAATTCAATATTATGTCAGTGATACGGTA
>JAZOWR010000021.1:0-3218 GCA_045659345.1 Ructibacterium sp. | reverse complement strand
ATGCAAGAACTAAAGTCTATGGATAACAACAATCAATTTGGCTCTCTTTCCGTTGCATCCGACCTTGTCAAAGATGAAGACTGGTCAGAGATTTGGAAACAATATTTTCATCCGATTCCCGTTGGCGATAAGGTGTTGATTAAGCCGGCTTGGGAAACGGTTGCAGATGCACAAGGAAGAACTGTTTTTACTGTGAACCCGGGTACAAGTTTTGGCACGGGATCTCATCCAAGCACCCGATTTTGCATTGAAGAGATTGAAAAATACTTAAAACCGGACGATACAGTACTGGATCTGGGTTGTGGCTCCGGAATCCTATCAATTATTGCTCTTCTGCTCGGCGCTAACAATGCAGTTGCTATTGATATTGACCCAAACGCGATTGATGTTGCATATAGCAACCTCGCTTTAAATGGATTAAGCAAGGATAACTATTACGCATTTGCTGCTGATGTTCTCACGGACGAAAAAGCTCGCGCCAATCTTGAAACCTACGATATTGTTATTGCAAATATTGTGGCAGATGTTATTATTGCTCTTTCTTCTTTTGTTCGAAAATTTATGAAACCGAACGGTATCTTTATTTCTTCCGGTATCATTCTGGAACGACTTGACGAAGTAACCGCTGCTCTCACCGAGGCGGGGTTTAGTATAGTAGAAATCCGAAAAGAAACCGATTGGGCTTGTG
Organism: Ructibacterium sp.; assembly: GCA_045659345.1. Lineage (GTDB taxonomy): Bacteria > Bacillota > Clostridia > Monoglobales > Monoglobaceae > Ructibacterium. Next base: position 2,530 of record JAZOWR010000021.1, on the reverse strand, counting down.
TTACAGCACGATAACATTTTCAGGGATTTGCAGAAAGTTCTTGCAAATCCCTTTCTTTATGGTAAAATAGAATAAAAAATGTAAATAGGAGTCTAACTATGCGCCGATTTTTTACCGAACCGCATAATATTACAGGCGATACCGCCCGCATCATAGAAGATGCCGCTCATATCACACGAGTTCTCAGGATGGAACCTGATGAGCATGTTCTGTTGTTTGACGGAAGCGGTTGGGAATATACTGCTAAACTTACATATATTGATGCCAAAGAATGTCATGCAACCATTTTGAGCAGATCTTTTTCTGAACAAGAGCCTAAGACTGTGGTTACCATTTTTCAGGGAATTCCCAAATCCGGCAAAATGGAATCCATTATCCAAAAATCCGTAGAGCTTGGCGTATCAGCCATTGTGCCTACCAGCTTAGATCGCTGTGTGGCGAAGTTAGAACAAGGAAAAAAAGAAACCGAAAAGCTAAAACGCTGGAACAAGGTAGCCCTTGAAGCAGCCAAACAATGTGGACGGGGTAAGATTCCTAAGGTTCTTCCCCCATTGACATTTTCCGGTGCGATTGCTAAAATGAAAGAAATGGATCTAGCCTTAATGCCTTATGAATTGCTTGGACATCAGGGTGAATGTTCATTAAAAAACATCTTGCAATCCAAAACATACCAAACTATTGGCATTTTGATTGGTCCTGAGGGCGGTTTTTCTGACGACGAGGCGCAAAAAGCAAAAGATGCAGGTCTAACCCTTGTAGGCTTGGGAAAACGAATTCTGCGGACAGAAACCGTGGCATCTGCTATGCTTTCGATTATTATGTACGAAAAGAATGAAATGTAAAAATAGAAAGGAAATGACTCATGAATTACAAAAAGAAAATGACCCAAAAAGAGCGAAACGAAAAATTAACCAATTGGTATCTTATCAACCTTACATGGGGGATCACCGGAATCATAGTTTTGCTTTTAATCTCTAAAGGTTACAATAACGCCAGCACCATACTTGCTATGCAACCAATGATGTGGGCATTCACCGCTATATTTGCTATCGCTGCTATCGCTCTGTTTGCAATCGGCAAAGCAAAAAATTCTGCACGCATCAGCAATTATGCTGTATTTAGCGGGATATGTGGATTTGTTGCACTCTGGGTGGCTTTGTATAATAAAATCCGTCCTCTTTTAGAAAATGTAGTTCGCACTGTTCTTAGCAACCCCAATCTTACGGTTTCATCCTATTGGAATGTAAGAATTCCTATGATTGCTATTGCGATCTATCTGGTTGTTTCTTTTATTTGGTTTGCTATTAAGGTTACCAGAAAATAAACACAGATTAAAAAATCCCATCAGATGTAATATCTGATGGCATTTTTTTACTGTTTCATTTCTTGATTTTTTTTGATACATGCATCAATTGCCGACTGTAAGGAAGACCGAAATCCGGTTCGTTCCAGTTCGCTGACAGCTGCAATAGTTGTTCCTCCCGGTGAACATACATTATCCTTTAATTGCTCAGGATGAATCCCGGTTTCCAGTACCATTCTGGAACTTCCCTCCAAGGCTTTTGCTGCAAGTCTTAATGCATTCGCCTTTGTTAGTCCGTAACGGACTCCTGCATCTGCCATTGCATCTATCATCATATAGGCATAGGCAGGACTGCTACCATGCAACGCCGTAGCAATTTCAAGATCTTTCTCCGGAAGAATCATGACATCACCAACACTTTGGAAGATCTTAAGTATCATGGATTCCTCCTCCGAAGTTATGTTCTGGTTAGGAGAGATTACCGTCATACCACAACCAACCATCGCCGGCGTATTCGGCATTGTACGGATGATTTTTTTGTCACATCCCAGTTGCTTGTTCAAAAAATCAATCGTTACACCCGCTGCAATAGAAACATAAATTTTATTGTCAGCTGCTTCAATCTCTTTTAAAACCAAGGGAAGAATATTGGGTTTTACAGCAAAAATGATTATTTCACTGTATGCTGCAACCCTTGCGTTATCATCTGTCACAGCGACGCCTTGTTTTTCCCACTCTACAAGTTTTGCGGAATCTTTGTCAGAAATCATAGCATCTCCCGGTTGGATGATTCCCGATGCAATCATCCCTCCCAGCAAAGAGGATGCCATATTTCCTGCTCCAATGAATCCAATTTTCATTGTACTCTCCTCCTCAAAAGAATTGATCTACACATTCGCCTGTTGGCTTTTACCTTGCAAATATGCTTCAATTCTGTCAAGCCCGGTTTTGATTACTTCCATAGAAGTTGCATAAGATAGACGAACATAACCATCTACACCAAATCCTTCACTGGGAACCATAGCAACAAGCGCTTTTTCGAGTACATCTTCACAAAGTTCTGTAGATGTACAAATCATTTTTCCATAATGCTCCTTGCCCAGAACATCCTTAACATTTACAAACAGATAAAATGCACCGTTCGGAGCCTTACAACTGAGGCCATCAATATTGTTTATCCGTTCTACCATATAATTTCTGCGTTTGATATACTCAGCTTTCATGGTA
>JAZOWR010000020.1:0-2696 GCA_045659345.1 Ructibacterium sp. | reverse complement strand
GGTCGTTGATTGCAACTACCTCGTAGCCCTCTGCGCCAAACATCTGTCTAAAGGCCAAACGGCCAATACGGCCAAAGCCGTTAATCGCTACTTTTACTGCCATAGTAAAGTACCTCCTAAATATATAGTATTTAATCTTTTACCTATTTTACTTGTATATTTTACAACATCAGGGAAAAATATACAAGTGGTTTTTTACATTTTTGTGAATTATTTAACTTTCCCTACTCATTTTCGTTCATTTTTTGGAGAAAATTCCGAGTTCTTTCGTTTTTCGGGTTACCGATAACCTCCTCAGGGGTTCCTTCTTCCACCACAACGCCGTCTGCCATAAAGATAATTCGGTCGCTGACCCCCATTGCAAAGTCAATCTCATGGGTAACAATTACCATGGTAACATGCTCAGAGGCAAGTTTGCGAATGACCTTTAAAATCTCACCGGTCAACTCCGGATCAAGGGCAGAGGTCGGCTCGTCAAAAAAGAGAACTCTGGGTTTGAGTGCTAACGCCCGGGCAATAGAAACACGCTGTTTCTGTCCGCCCGAAAGCTCACACGGATAGTTAAAGAGTTTGTCAGATAAGCCAACCCTCTCTAAGATCTGTTTGGCATTTGCCTCAATCTCAGCAAGGATTTCTTTTTTGTTCTGCTTGTAATCCGGGCGCTCCTTTGCCAATAGCTTGGGCGCCAGCATAACATTGTCAATCACATTGTATTGCGGAAACAGGTTAAAATCCTGAAACACCAAGCCAAAATTCAGCTGGCGTTTGCGAAGCTCTGCCGAGGAAACCTTTTTCTCGCTCTTGCCGTCAAAAAAGAGTTCGTAATCCAGATATATCTGCCCGCTGTCAGCACTTTCCAAAAAGTTGACACAGCGAAGCAAGGTAGTCTTGCCGCTGCCGGATGAACCGATGATGGAAACTACCTCGCCTTCCTCCATAGAAAAGTTAACGCCTTTGAGCACCTGGGTCTTGCCAAAGGTTTTTGTTAAATTCCTGATTTCCAGTATTGCCATGGCTTACCCCTTGTAATAATCCAGTTTTTTCTCTATGTAATGAAACAAGAGGGTAAGCACCCCGTTGAATACCAGGAAGTAAATTCCTGTCGAGAAAAGAGGCCAGATTAACCCTTTCTTCGTAAATCGTTCTGCTGCCATAATGATTTCCGGCACACTGATCACCCGTGCCAGCGAGGTGTCTTTGACCAAAGTAATAACCTCGTTGCTGATGGGCGCCACAATCCGTTTGACAACCTGAAACAGTACCACCTTGAAAACCGCCTGGGTTTTGGTCATTCCAAGCCCCTGTCACGCCTCGTACTGCTCCGTGGGAATCGATTCGATGCCGCCGCGGAAAATTTCAGAGAAATACGCTGCATAATTAATGACAAACGCAATCAAGACGGCAGTCATACGAGATTTCACGGGGATTTCAAACAGAATCCCCGGTGCATACATGACAACAAAGAGCTGGAGCATCAGCGGTGTTCCGCGGATAATCCAGACAAAGGTCTTGCTGAGCCAGCGAATGGGGCTGAATCTGGTCATAGAACCAAAGGAAATAATCAGTCCCAGAGGAATCGCCATCAGCAATGTCAGGGCAAAAATGATGCAGTTTGTGTAAAAGCCGTCAAACAAGGAAGATAAAATTGTTTGAAAAGTATCCATGCCTTAAACCATACTTTCTGAGTTGTTTTTCTTATTTTGCAACCATTACCTGCTTGTTCTTCATATACGGAACAGAGATGCTCATGTTTGCAAGACGCTCTTCGGTGATGGTCATACCGTTCCAGATACAGTCAATGCTCTTTGCGTTAAGCTCAATCTCTTTGGTATCCCAGTTGATTTCTACAAACTTAGGTGTTACACCCAGCTTTTCGCATACAGCTTTTGCAAATTCAGTCTCAAAACCGATAAGTTCTTTGTTCTCATCATAATAGTTCATGGGAGCAAACAAGGTCATACCAATAACCAGCTCACCCTTTTCCTTAACATATGCCAAATCGCCTGCGGTGATTTCTGTCTCGTTTGCCTTGCCGTCTTTAACCAAAAGCTGATCCAGCTTGTAAGTCTTGCCGATTTTGTCCATGGTTCCGTCAGCCATTAATTCAGCAATCGCAGCATTTACAGCCTCGGTCAGGTCACTGCCTTTTCTAAATGCAATGCCGTATTCTTCGGGGCTGAAATCCTTGCCCTCAACAACCTTAAGATCTGCATAGTCGGTGCCTTCTCCGATAGAACCAATAGATGTTACATAGTCAACAATTGCGATGTCAGCAGTGCCTGCCTCAACCTCCATCAGCGCCTTTGCCATAGAATCAACCGGAGTGAAGCTTGCTTTGCTAAAGAACTCGTTGCCGGTTGCCAGCTCTTCGCCTGCAGAACCTGCCTCTGCAACAATAGCTGCACCCTCAACGGATACTGCATAATCTGTTGCAGCATCATCTGTTACATTGTTGCCGCATGCTGCCAGGGACAAAGCCATAACTGCTACTAACATCAAAGCCATTAATTTTTTCATCATAAATTCCTCCTAAATGGATATATAATAAATTTATTTTTTTCTTTGGTATGCGAGCGTGACACGCCGAAGTGCAATGAAAATGTGCGCAGATTGGCTTGCGGCAAGCCTTTTTTGACGGGGAGTGTACTTTGTGTACATGACCCGGTGGAAAAGGCACCGACGCAGGCCAAGGTGCG
>JAZOWR010000019.1:0-7475 GCA_045659345.1 Ructibacterium sp. | reverse complement strand
GTAGGTATACGAATATGACCACAGTTTTTGCTGGTTGGAAGTTGACCAACCACCGGAATCAACATCGGTATATACCGACACATTGCCACGGTCGGTTGTGGCACTTCCTGATGTAGATAAATTATCAAAATACAAGGTGTTGTTTGCATCGTGAATTGAATACTTACTCCACACCCATATTTCGACATCGACAGTTGATTGTGTTGCAGTGCTTGATACACCGGAATATATACCCAGCCGAGCATATCCGTTGACCTCACTGCCCCACACTATTCCGCTTGGTGCTGGCATTAGCCATCAACTCCCTTCCACGCAAGTCCAAAGTTCTTGCCGTTGTTTCTTGTTTGCCAAACCCAGCCGCCACCGACCTTCACCGATTCTTCGAACTCTGCCTTTTTGCTTCGTAAGGTTTCGTAATCAGAAACAGTTAAATCAACATAGTTGACATCACTAATTTCGGCTTTTGTGGTCTCAACCTTGATGTGGATGTCTTCCCAACAACCGACACCAACCAACGAAGAAAGCGTTTGTTCATCAGTGTAAGAACTATTCAAATCTGTCATTGATGCATCGTTATAAAAATATTGGGTAACCACACCATTTAGATATTCGACTTTTACATATTTCGCACTGCCTGTGATTTCCACTGCGCCAAACGAATACCAATTGCTGCCATCTTCAAGATGGAGTATTATCCCATCAGTAGCCAAGCTGGTTGTAATTGTCCATTTAGATAATGGGTCAAATGTAATAGCATTGTTTGCTGAAAGGTCGGCTTCTTGTACAGTTGTAACCACATCAACCGTGGTTTCAACCTTTCGGGCAAAGATGCGCCTTGTATTGGTGATTATCTGCACCCTGTCACTGTCGGTTTCGTGCAATATAATACAAGGTTCGTCTTCGTAAACAGACACCGAGAACCGCTGTTCATAGCCTGCAACTTGGCCTTTGAGTTTTTCCAATTCGCTTTTGTTCTCGTTGGCTTCGGTTTGAAGTGTGCCTATGGCTTCAGCATTGGCAGCGGCATTATCTTCAATGTTGCCAACATCGAAATACCACGTTGCCGAACCTTCCTCTTGGATCATTACCGAACTATCACCATTTTTACGAACCATCTGCGTGATAGCTTCAGAAAGAATCTTGATGGTTGCTTCAGCCTGCAATAGTCTGGAATTTACATCATCAGAAACTGCTCCAACAGCACCTATATTATTAGACATATCATCAACAGCTTGTGTCAATTCCGTTTTGGTTGCTCGAAGCTCTATTGCGGACGAATTTTGCGTGATTTTGGTTTCTGTTGTTGTTACACGGCTTTCAAGTGCATCGGTTGTCGTTGTATCTGAAAAGGTTACATTGGTAACCCATAGTTGATCAGAAAGCCAGCCGCTGTTATAAATGAAGCCGATTTTAGCATAGGCAGTGGCTGGGAAAAACTTTTTCTTTGTAGTTGTTACTTCTACACCTGAATAATTGACACCGCCGGCAACATAGCCTGTATATGTAGCCCAATCGGTAGGCGGTTTATTATTGATTGCGCCTATATAACAATAACTTGTGCCTGTGCGCCCTTGTGATACTTGTGTACCGGCCGCCATAGTTCCACGACTCCAAGGGCTCGATAGTGTGACTGTGTTATTGGTGTAATCAATACAACCGGTTGCCGGCTTGTAGCTTGTAGAAACAAGCGCCGCATTGTTTTTTGTATATGTTTCGGGTGGATATGTGTACCCGAAGCTATTAGTATAATTCCAAAAAGAAATGCGGTTTGCATAAGTTACATTTGTAACCCATTTTGAAACGTCTGTAAGATATACAATCGTGTCACCGTCTTTTAAATCTTGTGCAAGTGTTGTAAGCGTGCCGCTAACATACAAATAATCTGCTGCCTTTATTTGCAGTTTATCAACATCATACATATTGATATAAGAGTATAGCGGTGCAACACTGTTTAAACTTTTCGCATCAAAAGACAAAGTGTAATTTTTTGCAACAGATATGGGGATAAAATCGTCAATAGTTGTGTCTTTATAGTAGCCTTTTGTGGTTACAAACGACCCCGGCGAATTATTTGTTTCAGCACCGTCAAATTTAAAGCCGCTAAAGTTTGTGTTATCACCCAAAATACCATTGCCGTTTGCAATAAGCTGCTCGCCTTTTGAATTAGCCTTATCGTATGTGGTGGCAACTTCCTCTTTAGTTGCTCTCAACTCGATTTTTTCAGCGTTCTGCACAATGTCGGTTTCGGCTTTGGTTACCCGAACCGCAAGAGATTCAGCGGCAGCCTTTGCTTCATTTGCAGCGGTCTGTGCATCGTCAGCGGCTTTTTGGGCTTCATCTGCTTTGGCTTGGGCTTCGTCTGCCCTTCCTTGTGCCACGGCCGCAAGTTCGGCTGCAAGTTCGGCAGCGCCATTGGCCGCAGCAGCATTTTGCATTGCTTCATCAGCAGCAACTTGGGCGGCTTCAAGAGCCTCTTGCGCTTCTGCAATCTCGGCTTCCGTTGCACTTGCATTAGCAAGAATGTCAGCAAGGTTCTGTTTGGCGGTGTTAAGGTTAGCCTGTGCGGTTGCCACACTTTGTGCGGCGGCTTTGGCTTCGTTTTCTGCCTTGATAGCATCTGCGACAGCCTGATCCGCTTTTGCTTGTGCATTCGCAGCGTTGGTGACAGCGGTGTCGGCGGTTTCTTTCGCTTGAGCCGCAATGGTGGCCGCTTCATCGGCTTTTTCCTGTGCCGCAGTTGCGTTTTCTGATTCACTTGCAACCGATTGTGCTATTTTCGCATACTGTGCCGCAGTATTTGCAACCGCTTGTGCTTCGGTAGCGTTCTGCATTGCTTCATCAGCGGTTTTTTGCGCTTCTGTGGCGTTTTGAATAGCAACTGAAGCATCAGCCTTGGCTTTGTCCGCAGCCGCTTGTGCCGTGTTTACAGCGTTCTGTGCGGCGGCAATTTCCGCTTCGGTGGCATCCGTTCTTGACAAGACTTCTTCAAGGTCGGCCTTGGCGGTTGCAAGGTCTGCTTCCGCTTGGTCTACAACACCCTGTGCAACATCTGCCGCTGCTTGGGCGGTGTCTGCCTCGGCTTTTGCACTTACGGCTGCTCGGGCCGCTTCATCAGCAGCATTTTGGGCGGCCAAAGCATCTGCGGTGGCTTGGTCAGCCTGCCTTCGTGCTTCCTCTGCCCTTTTTTGTGCCTTTTCAGCCTGATCCTGTGCGTTGTTGGCTGTTTCATCAATAACAGACAACATTGAAACGGTGGACGATATAAGACCTGCATTCTGTGAAATCTGCGATTGCAAATGTGCTTCACTTTCGGTCAGGTCAGTTTTCCGGGCATAGTTTGCTTCCATCGTGGTTGTCACGGTGGTTAAGCGTTCACCCAAAGAAGCAATATCTTCTTCAGCCTTTTTCGCATCGAGCTTGGCCGCTTCAGCCGTTGCCTTGGCGGTGTCTGCTTCCGTTTTTGCTATTTCGGCGGTTTCTTGTGCCGTTTCAGCATTTGCAATAGCGGTGTCTGCCTTACCTTCGGCAACCACAACAGCAGCCTTGGCATCGGCGGCATCGGCTTGGGCTTGTGCAGCCGCGTGCTCTGCTTCGGTTGCTTTGCTCTGTGCCGTGGCAGCCGCTTGTTGTGCGTTATCGGCAGCGGCTTGTGCATCGGTGACCGTGGTTTCAAGGTTTTCCACACTTTTTTCCACCGTGTCCACAGCGTTCTTGGCTTCATCAGCAGCCGTTTTTGCTTCCGTTGCCGATTGCAACGCATCTGCGGCCGATTGTGCGGCCGTATTTGCGCTCTGTTGCGCTTTTTCAACATCCTCGACAACTTCATTGGCTTGTGTCAAAGCCTCGTCTGCGGCCGTTTTAGCGTTATTTGCAACAGACAAAGCCCTTGCAGCAGATTGTGATGTTTTAGCAAACTGTTCTGCAAGTTCAATGACCTTCTGCGAGATGCCGCTCGTTTTGATAAGGTGTTCACCAATAGTGGCGGTGTAGTTATCATCAACAACAGAGGTTTCAAGTTTCAAAATTCGTGAGGAAATATACAATTCACCGGCATCATCAACAATGTTGATTCTGTCACCAATCTTGACCCCTTCAGGAAGCTTCTTGATGTCGATCTGATAGTTGACTTCCATCTCGCAAGCCTTCTTCAGCTCGGTCAATGCGTGTTCACACAGTTCTTTTTGGCTTAAAGTGTCATAAGAGAATGGACGAACAATGTAACCTTCACCATCGTTTAAGCGGTTTGGTTCTTTGTTCCATATATATCTGCTCCACCTTGTGTTGGCGGTTCGGGCCTTTAAGCGGTCACCGTCAACATAAAAATCACCATCATCATATTTGTAGCCTTTCAATGTGATGGGCGGTGGATCTTCTTTTGCATCTTTAGCCTTTTCGGGTGTTCCACCCTCACAGACAAAAGCCGTTGCGAGATTCGCAACGGACTTTGTTGTGACGATTCTGTCAATATCTCGGTTCAAGCGCAGGTGTTCACCAAGTTCCTTGCCACGTTCCTTGTGAATATTGACATATTTATTTGTGATTTCAAGGCCTTTAATATCGAAGGAAAACGAAACCTCGTAACCGTCAAAACTGTTAGCAATGCTGACAAGTCTTGCGGTGACAGTTTCCTCACCTGTCCAAGACAAGGTGCGCTTGGAACTTGCCGGAATCTCATTGACCCCAATCTCAAAGCCACTATCAACAATATACTTGTTGATGTACCATTCAGCGGTGTATGCCGTTTCATTTTCAAACTTGGGTGCTATCTCATTGAGCAGATCAAGTCCGGCATCTTCTGCATAGACATAAATGTCTTGGTTCTTGGTGTCAATCTCGGTTTCAATTATGGTATAAAACTCGTTCTCGTTTTCGTGGCTTCTTAACAGATAGTTTCCGGCCTCGGTCATTTCTTCAAGCAAGGCACGATTTTTTTCTGTGAACCCAATCTTGCAACTGAATGTCGCAACACCAGTTTCTATTTCCTCGGTTTTAAGGTCTTCGGTAATAACAAAGCCATCGGGCAGATTGGTTGTGGCGTGTCCAAGAATCTGCATATCTCGGCGTGCAAAATATATAATCACAAGAACACCTCTCTATACTTAACCTTGAATCTCGGTGCATAATCACCTGTAAGCCCTTCAAAATCAGAATAGGTAATACCAATCTGATTGATTCCGGGTGTCAAATAGAAGCCTTCCCAATCGTTTCCCAATGCACCAAGGGCAGGTTTGCTTACACCATTCAACTGAATTTCACCGGTTTTGCAATCGGCGGTGACAACATCGTTTGCACTGAATTTGTTGGGGATATTCTTCCACGTTTCGCAATTATCTTTGACGAACTTGACCCAACACACTCCGTTATAGGAAAGTGCTGGCTTGCTGCCGAATTTAGATAACGCAAAAGTGACTTCATTGACAACAACATCTTTGATGGCACTATCACGGAAGGTTTTTTTGATTCCGCAAATATCGAATGTCACGGTTTGCCCCGACTTGGTGATTGTTGAGGTTTTGGAAGTTGTAAAATACTTATTGTTGTAAGACAAATCAACATCAACTGTCTGCATTGCTTTTCCGTTCACATAGAAGCGCAACTTACCGTTTTTGCCGCTCTGCTCTTTGTATATTGCAACACCTGCAACAATCGTTCGGTTCGTTCCGCTTCCGGTAGTAAGCATCACCTGAATGCCGCCATATTGGTTGGTGTCTTTACTGCCCGAACCAATGGACATTCTTTGCGCATAGCTCAAAGTGAAATTAGCAGCACCAACATCACCATTTTGATCTTCCGGAAGAACTCTTGAAATGGAAGGCCCGTGGTGGTTTGTGCCTGTTCCATAGTCAGAAGCGGTCAAGTAATAGGTGTCAGGAACATCATAAACCACTTCATAAGGGTTCATTTTGATTGAACCCAGCATTCCTGTTATTTCGCCCATTCCAGAATCATTTACTTTGTCGGTTCTGTACGCTTCAAAAGTTGTTTGCCCTGTGGGAATCATCTTGTCACTTGCAGACAAACCTGTGACCGTGTACACGAAGTTGCGAGTAAGCATTTTATTGCCTTCCCAACGCTCACTTGCGATTTTAAGCGGAACAATATATGTGTTGCCGTGCGCCCTTAACTTTAGGCTGATTCCGTAACCATTGCCTATATAGTGACCAGTACCGATAAACTGTGCGTGGACTATAAGTTCAACCTTGACGGAATTAGCCTTGCGGTTAGAAGTTACTGCATCAATCCAATAATGGATAAGCGGTGCGCCTTGAGTGGTTCTTCCATCATACACCCTTGTTTTAACGCTTGAGGTTTTAGTCGCATTTCGGGCCGAATATGTGGCAATGGCCATTCCCGGTGTGCCTTTCTGTTCAACCCAACTTGACGATGTAGTGACACCGCTGTTCACTTTCCACTGTGATTTTGCAGCAGAACCCCAAGCCGAAGAAGTTTTGAATGTCGAATTTACCAAGGTTTGTGATTTTGGGTAGCCACCCTCAATTCCATCTATTTCTTCGGGGTCACCTAACTGAATGATTTTTTCTTCATCGTTGAAGAATGCAACGAAGCCGCAATCACCGCTTCCTGTCAACTCGGTCACGGTTTCACCATCCTCACTGGCTTCTTCCTCGTTGAAAAAACTTGCTTCAAGGGTGGGAAATGCTTTATAAGTGCCGTTATAGTCGATAATGACACTTGATTCTTCAAGGTTAGGCGCAGCTTCGTATTCCATCACCGAATACTTGAAGGGATCGGTGCAAAGAATCTCAAATTCACCTATAACAGAGTTAAGACCGGGATTGACCGCACCGATTGCGCTCGGTGTGCCGACAAAATACTTATCTTGTTCGTCATTAAATATCAGTTGTGCATCCTCAACATTAAGAATGCCACCCAGCTTGTTATAAGCCGCTCTGAAATCCTCATTTGTTTTTGCTATAAGTTGATAAGTGACGGTTATGACCCTTGCCGGATAGCGTTTGCTTTGCAGCCTTGAACCATCACGAATACCTGTGTCATAAGTTGTTAGATCGGGTGACAACGATTCACGCCCTTCAACGTGAACCGTTCTGTACCCATCAATTAAATTTTCGATATATTCGCCATTGATTTGCAAGGCTTCAGAAGGCAGTGTAATACCTTCTGAAGTCTCAATTGTATCAACAAAATTATACATTACACTGCCCCCTATACTCTGCCGTGTTTCCTATCGTTTCGGGCCTGCTGCTTGTCAAGTTCCTCTTGTGAATACTTAACTGTTGCCTTTGCAAATTCCTTACCGTCAACAGCAAGCGGAACTTCAATGATGTATTCTGATCTGCGCTCATAGTCATATTCGGGTGATAACTCACCGCCATAACCAAGAGCAAGTTCAGGTGTTGCAACGTTAGGTATCGAAACCAAGTCACTTGCCGCCTTGCGGACGGTCTGCATCATTGATTCAATACCGCTTGCGAAACCTTCACCGACATAGCCGC
>JAZOWR010000018.1:0-5421 GCA_045659345.1 Ructibacterium sp. | reverse complement strand
TCTAATCAAAAATGGAATTGCAGATGTTTCTTTTGGAATTATTACAGATAAAAATAATCATGTGAGTATCTTGGGTGCTATTAATTCAAAGAAAAGCTCTTTCACAAGAAAACTTATCGAAGATGTTGCAGTTTGTTTTTCTATTGCGATATACAACAAAAAGCATCTAAATAAAACTGAACTTGCAGCAACAACCGATTCACTTACCGGAGCATTAAATCGCGTGGCATATAAAAAAGACATTCTTGTTTATGACCAAGAAAAGCCGGGGGAATTTGCTTGTATTTATATTGATGTAAATGAGCTGCACATCAGAAACAACAAATATGGACACGCCGCAGGCGATGAAATGCTCATATATATTGCCAATACATTAAAAGAGGTATTCTTTGGATATAGCGTTTACCGTATGGGCGGGGATGAGTTTTTAGTATTTACCAAAGATATCGAACAAGAAAAAATTAAACAAATGATAGAAATTTTCACCGAGCAATTAAAGCCCGTGGGATATAATGTAGCCATAGGTATGTCTTACAGAACGCAAAGTACAAATTGTGAAGAAATTGTTCGCGAAGCCGAGATTCGAATGTATGAAGCAAAAGCACAATATTATCAGAATAAAGAGCAAAGCAGTTTGGCGGAAGACAAAGACAAAAACTATGTCTATTTAAAAACCGGTATCAAAGAAATTGATGTTATGATATCTGTCTTAAAAGAACATTATAACGGTATTTACAGAGTATCGCTTGAAACAGACAGTGCTCATCGTATTCTCATGCCATCCTATCTTGGATATAAAGAGGATGAGAATAATTTCTCGAATTTGCTGATGAAATACATCGATGATACCGTTCAGCCGGATTTTCACAGAGCTGTCATGAGCTTTTTGAATTATGAGGCAATCAAAAGACAAATATCGGAGGGTAAAACACCGTCAATTACATACAGAAAAGTAAATGATGAAACCGTAGTTTTAAGTGTATATAAATTGGATGAAGACAAAGACAATGTAAAGGATACACTGTGGGTGTTTGCCAAGAGATAACGGAGGAATCACAAGGTGATGTTGCAAATAATCAAGTTTGGAATTGTGGGTGTGATTGCCACCGTTGTGGATTTTGGCACTCTTGTTGTATTAAAGGAGCTGCTGGATATAGATGTCCTGATTGCTTCAGCGATTTCATTTTGTGTTTCGGTTGCGGTAAACTATATTTTAAGCATGGCGTTTGTTTTTAAAACAAAAAATCAAAGCAAAGTTAAGGAATTTATTGTTTTTGTATTCCTAAGCATCGGCGGTCTGTGTTTAAATCAGCTTATTTTATGGATTGGAATTCAGTTTACATCCATAAACTATTTGATAGTAAAATTGTTTGCATTGGTGGTTGTGCCGATTTATAATTTTATAACTAGAAAACGATTGCTTGAATCTGAAAAATGAGTGTGAAAAAGCTATGAACAGTATGTTTAAAAAAGATCTATACCGATATTACAGCAAGAGCGGTGAACCTCTATTAAAAAAATCTTTCGACCCCTTGAGCTAAAATACATATCTGTATTCAGAAGGGCAGGCATGACAGATGCAGAGGAAATAGATCTAATTGCGGATCAAAACGGCAACATGAAACATACCTTTGGCGGGCTGTTTCGATTAAGCTTGCTTCATGGGAAAAAACTTGAGGCTCAGGTCTATAAAGAAATCAAAGGCAGACCCAAATACATAATATCATCAACTGTAAGGAGTGCAAAAAAGTAACCAATTTTAATGAATGAAATAAACTGTATGAGGAGTTGATACAGAACATGGAGAAGATGACAGAAAGCATTTTAAATGGATTAGAAAGCGATGAATTTAAAATGTATCTGCAATTTATTGTTGACAGTAAAACCAAAAAGATTGTTTCGGCAGAAGCGCTTTCAAGGTGGCATTGTCCGCAAAAAGGTATCGTTGGACCTGCGAATTATATTAGACATATGGAATCAGCGGGTCTTATCAGTATGCACGATTTCTATATGTTTGAGCTCGCTTGCCGTCAACTTGAGAAATGGAGTAATACAGAATATAAAGATATCTCAATCTCCTGCAATTTTACAAGAATAACACTTTCCGAAGATGATTGTATAGATAAGCTTAAAAAAATTTCTGAACGGTATCATTTTGATAAATCTAAGTTGGCAATTGAAATAACCGAAAATGCAATTGAAAGGGATAGAGAAACAGCGCAGAGAAATGTTAAACTTTGCAAAGAACTTGGGTTTAGAATTTATTTGGATGATTTAGGTAGCGGATATACATCTCTTGCAAATCTTTGCGATTATCCAATTGATGTTGTCAAAATTGATCGTGATATATTACTCAAAGCAAACGAAAAGCGCGGCAGAGATTTATTTTCCGGCATCATTGCTCTTGCACATCGCATGGATATTGCGGTAATCTGCGAGGGTGTAGAAACAGAGGAGCAAAGTGCATTTGTCACGGAATCTGACTGCGATTATATTCAAGGTTGGTATTATGCAAAAGGTATGCCGTTGGATGATTGTGAGGCATTTGTAGAAAGCTATAATATGGTTTAAAGGAAAAAAGACTGCAAGTAAAGTGGTGAATAAACTGTGAAAAAACTTAAAGTAATCCTTATTGGTGCCGGAGGCAGAGGAAAAAAATATACAAACACCATGGATAATGAACGGTTTACCCTGGTTGGTGTAGCTGAACCCATTGCCGATAGAAGAAATTACATCAAAGAAAAGCATCATCTTTCCGATGAAATGTGTTTTGAGATGTGGGAGCCGCTTCTTGATCTTCCCAAAATAGCAGATATCGCCATAATTGCAACAACAGACAGACATCATTATGGACCTGCCATGAAAGCAATAGAAAAGGGCTATGATATACTCTTAGAAAAGCCTATTTCTCCGGAGTTTAGTGAATGTGTTGAAATTATGAACGCCGCAAAGAAAAAGGGTGTTAAAATTCTCGTATGTCATGTATTAAGATACTCCGTACTTTATAAGACCATCAAAAAAATGATTGACGAAAATAAAATTGGAAGAGTCATGTCAATTCACTATTCTGAGTGCGTCGGCAATCATCATCAGAGCCATAGTTTTGTGCGTGGCAATTCAGGCAATTCAGACAGAGGTTCTTCTATGATTCTTCAAAAGAGCTGCCATGATATGGATATTATCCAATGGTTTGTGGGAAGACCCTGCAAAAAAGTACAGTCATTTGGTTCGCTCACATATTTTACTGCTGAAAATGCGCCCGAGGGGTCCCCGGATTACTGTGACAAAACCTGTCCCGTGTATGACACCTGCTACTATAACGCTGTAAAACTTTATACAGAAAATAAAGAGAACATGTGGTTTCGTGAAACTGCAGCATCTAAGGTTAATCCCTCTGATGAAGAAGTTGCAGAATCCTTAAAAAGAACCCAATATGGTAAATGTGTGTACAAATGCGATAACAATGTTGTAGACCATCAGGTTGTGAATCTGGAGTTTGATGACGGAACGGTTGCGTCATTTAACATGTGTGCATTTAATAAGGGAGGTCGCTTTATACGCATAATGGGAACAGACGGTGAAATTTATGCTGATTCTGCTGAGAATACAATTCAGTATTTTAGTTTTAAATCTCGTGAAAAAGAGTTTATAGATTTTAATGATACGGAGAATCCTAATTCGGTTGTTTATGATCACGGAGGTGGAGATTTAGGGATTATAGATGCAATGTATGATTATATTGCCAACGGTTGCGTCGATGACAGTATTACCGAAATTGAAATTTCAACCAAGAATCACCTGATAGCCTTTGCTGCTGAAAAATCAAGGTTGGAAGGAAATGTAATTGATCTTAAAGACCTTGCTGACGAATTTGGATTTAAAATGTAATATTAGTTTTTTGTCATCTACCCAAAAGCACGCTTTGGCGTGCTTTTTTAATCTATTCTTGCTTTATGGAAAAATTTATGGTATAATTTGGAGAAAAATATAAATAGTAACAAAGGAGGACATTATGCAAGTTGCAGCATATGTTTTAAGCGGTTTAGGATTACTTTCGATGATTTTTGCCTCGTTGACAAAAGGCGAGCGGATGAAGAGAATTTTGTTTTTGGTTTTCTGTGGCAATATTCTTGTAGCAACAAGTTACTTGTTGGAAGGAAAAGGTTTTAATGGTGCAGCAGCATGCTATCTTGGGGGCGTGCAAACCATTATTAACTATTTTTTTGAGTCAAAGAATAAGCCTATCCCCAAATGGCTGATTGGATTTTATGCAGTTGCGATTGTTATTCTCAATCTATGGGTTGCAGGCTGGAAGATTACAGGACTTGGGTTACTCGTTATTGTAGCTTCTCTTATTTTTATACTGTGTATTGGTCAAAAGAATGGGGCAAAGTATCGCTTTTGGACGCTGATTAATATGATTCTATGGTGCATATATGATGTTCTCTCCGGATCATACAGTGTTCTTATTACCCATATGCCTCAACTTATTTTTGCAATTGTTGGCATGCTGATTCATGATAGAAAAACAAAAACACCGAACCTGATAGAGGAAGTGAGTGTATGAATTTAAAGGCCCGTATTCTTGATGCATCTCAAATTGTTGGGGTAAGCTCTTTTGAAAATGCTATTTGTGAATATCTTTACAAAGAACTTACGGCTATGGGGTTTGATTCTTATATTGACGAAAACGGTAACATCTTTGGCGAAATAGCATGTGATGTACCGGGGGCAAAAACATTATTGTTGGAAGCACATATTGACCAGGTTGGTCTTATTGTCAGCGGCATTGACCAAGATGGCAGAATCCGTTTTACAACAATTGGCGGTGTAGACGAACGAACCCTATGCGGTATGGAGGTAGAATTGCAGACCAATCCGCCGATTTATGGTGTTGTTGGACCTGTTTCCTCAGAAAAAAAAGAGAAAACCCACAAAATAGAGGAATTGCGGATTGATATTGGTTATCCATATGAAAAGGTCAAGGATATGGTCTGTGTAGGAGATGGTGTTGCTTTTTGCAATACGCCTCAAATTTTGTTGGGCGATAAAATTTCTGCAGCTGCAATGGATAATCGAGCCGGTATTGCTGCGGTATTAGATTGCTTGCAAAAGGTAAGGGAAAAATCCTTGCCTTTTTGTTTGCGAGTATTGTTCTCGGTTGGAGAGGAACTAGGTTTGCAAGGAGCATATACCGGTACAAAGCCGGGCATTGCAGATGCAGCAATTGTGGTTGATGTAACACACGGCATGACGCCGGATGCCAAGGATGATACAGGAGTATTTCCCCTTGGTTCAGGAGCAATTATTTGTCGAGGGCCCAGTCTTCATGACGGATATGCAAAGCAGTTGATTTCTCTTGCAAAAGAGAAAAGTATCCCCTATGACATTGAGGTCGCTTCCGGAAGCAGCGGGACCACT
>JAZOWR010000017.1:0-2693 GCA_045659345.1 Ructibacterium sp. | reverse complement strand
AGCGAAGGTGTAATCTCTATTCTGGATGAATTGCAGATTACATTGAAGCATACCGAAAAGGGTCAGCTAATCTTCTTAAACGGCGAAGATGTTTCTGAGGCAATCCGTATGCCGGAAATCTCTGATGCTGCATCCAATGTTGCGGTAATTCCTGAAGTTCGCCTTAAATTGGTGGAACTTCAGCGTCAACTTGCCAAGCAGACAGATGTGATTATGGACGGCCGAGATATTGGTACCTATGTCCTCCCTGATGCGCAGCTTAAGATTTTTCTGACTGCAGCACCGGAAGCTCGTGCTAAACGCAGATGGCTAGAACTTACCGAAAAAGGGGTCAACACCACATTGGAAGAAGTGTTTGCAGATATGTCCTATCGGGATAAAAACGATTCCGGCAGAGAATTTGCGCCGTTAAAGGCAGCAGAAGACAGTGTGCTTGTTGATAGTACCGAGCTGACACTTGAGCAGACGGTGGAGCGTATTACAGCAATGGTACAAGAATCGAGGGAGAAGGTATGATTTTTTATCGGTTTGTTAGAGGATTGATATCCTGTTTGATGCATATTTTCTTTCGAATTAAGATAGAGGGTAGGGAGAATGTACCTCAAAATAAGGCGCTGGTTATCTGTGCCAATCATATTAGCCTTTTAGACCCTCCTATCCTTGGAGTTTGTATGCCCTTGCGTCTTCGGTTTATGGCAAAAGAGGAGCTGTTTCGCAACAAACTGTTTGGTGGGCTGCTTCGAGCACTTGGTGCATTCCCCATTCGCAGTGGCAAGAGCGATGTAGGAGCCCTGCGTGCTGCGATGAAGATGCTTAAAGACAGAGAATGTGTTGCGGTTTTTCCTGAAGGCGGAAGGTCCAAAACAAAGGGACAGATGCGAAAGGGTAAACAGGGAGCGGCTTTGATTGCCGTTAAATCCGGCGTGAATATTTTGCCGGTAGGTATTGCCGGGGACTATCGCTTATTTTCTAAAATGACAATTCGGATTGGCAAACCTATTCCTTTGGAACAGTATTTTGACCGAAAGGTTGAATCAGAAGAACTGCTGGCAATTACCAACGAAAAAATTATGCCTGCAATTGCAGAATTGGCGGAGGTCAAGACCTATGAAAATCGAAATTGCTGATAAAGCCGGTTTTTGTTTTGGCGTTGACCGTGCAGTTAAAATAGCATATGCGCTCTCAAAAGAAGAGGGAAACCATGTGACCTATGGCATGCTAATTCATAATCGGGACTTCACCGAGGATTTGGCAGATCGTGGCGTGGGTAAAATTGATAGCGTGGAAGAAATCACCGAGGGAATGCAGGTAGTGATTCGTGCGCATGGAATTGGGCAAGCCGAGCAGGAACTCATTCTCGCTCGCGGTGCAGAGGTGGTGGATGCCACCTGTCCATATGTTAAAAAGATTCATAATATTGTAAAAAAGGCAGACGAGGCAGAAAGAACCGTAATCATCTGCGGGAATGAAAACCATCCGGAGGTTAAAGGTATCAACGGTTGGTGCAGAAACTCAGCGATTGTAATTAACGGTGAGGGCGAGATTGAGAAACTTTTGTCGATAGATGCCGATATTCCGGTAACGGTGGTAGCACAAACAACCATTCGGAAACCTTTTTTAAAAAAAGTTTCAGAAATAACAAAAAAACATTTTACAAATGCGGAAATATTTGATACAATATGTAATGCAACCGCTGAGCGCCAAATTGCGGCAGCAGAACTGGCAAGGCGTTGTGATTGTATGATTGTGGTAGGAGGAAAAAACAGTTCTAATACCCGGATGCTTTATGATGTTTGCAAAGAGAACTGTGAAGATACCTACTGCATTGAAAATGCAAAAGAATTAAAAAATTATATAAACAAGGGAATTATTCCCGAAAACAAAAATCTTAAAGTGCGTATTACCGCCGGAGCATCTACTCCGGATTCGGTAATCAAGGAGGTCTATTTTACCATGGCGGGAAACAATGAAATGAACTTTGCAGAGGCGTTAGAAGAAACTTAAAAGCCTCTCAACTCGAGTGAGGTAGTAAAGGGTGTAGTAATTGGAATTACCCCGACAGAAGTACGGGTTGACATCGGCAACAAATATGACGGTGTGATTCCGTTTGATGAGTTGACCAATGATCCGTCTGCCAATATTGCAGATTTGGTAAAAATCGGAGAAGAGGTTGATGTTTATGTTGTTCATGTCAGCGACAGAGACGGTGTAGTTACCCTGTCTAAAAAGAAAATTGATGTTGTGAAGGGCATGGAAGAACTTCAGAAAGCATTTGAAAATAAGGAAATTTTAACCGGTCGTGTTGTTGAACTGGTTAAGGGTGGAGTTGTTACTATAGCAAGTGGTGTTCGGGTATTCATTCCGGCATCTGAGTGCGCAGAGCGTTTCCTGGCTGATTTGGGAACCTTGCTCAATACCGAACAGCGCTTCCGTATTATAAAGATGGACGCAGACAGAAGAGGCCGCCAGAGAGTGGTTGGTTCCATTAAGTCTGTTGCAAAAGAAGAGAGCGACAAGGCTGCAGCTGCATTCTGGGCGGAGGCTGAAGTTGGCAAGCAGTACAAGGGTATCATCAAGTCTTTGACTTCGTTTGGTGCGTTTGTTGACCTGGGTGGCGTAGACGGTTTGATTCATATTTCAGAACTTTCTCCGCTTCGCATTTCACATCCTTCCGAGGTAGTTAAGGTTGGTGA
>JAZOWR010000016.1:0-1637 GCA_045659345.1 Ructibacterium sp. | reverse complement strand
AAGATAATCGATTCTTTCCGATTCTCCAAAACGCTGGTTGTTACTCCGTACATGACATACGACCTCGAAAACAAGATGGAGCGTAAATTCTTCCAAGACGAATTGCTTCGCTCAAACGAATTTTTGGAGTACACAAAAGCCATCCTGTGGCGTGGACGGGTTGCAGCGGTAAAGCGTGGTTGCTTTATTGCAACGATTCCCCCGTATGGATACAACAAAATCAAGATTGGAAAAGATCACACCTTAGAGATTATCGAGGATCAAGCGGAAATCGTAAGATTGATTTTTGATCTTTATGTAAAAGAGGGTTTGACACCGTTTCGGATTGCTGAACGGTTAAACAATATGGGCATCCCGGCTCCAAAAGGTGGTAAATGGGCTAGAGATACAGCCCACAGCTTTTTGCGTAACGAACACTACGCTGGGTATGTGGTTTATAACAAATACAAAGACACGCAACTTTTGGAAAATGGAGAAATCGTCACACGGCGTTTGCAACAGCCAGAAGAAGAATGGATTATTGCAGAGGGTAAACACAAAGCGATTATCGATAGACAGACGTGGGAAGCGGCACAAGCCCTTGTGACACGGCATCCACGCATAAACACAAAACGGGAACTAGCAAACCCACTCGCCGGTATGCTTGTTTGTGGGAAATGCGGTCGGGCTTTGAAATACCATATCGCAAAAAAGGCAGACGATAGATACACATGCAAATCAAAGCCGCTGTGCTACAAGTCAGTGAAAGTGGATGCAATGTTGGAAGCGGTAATTGTGGCATTGGAAGAATCAGAACTGCCGGCACTTGAAATCAAGGCAAAAAACGGGGACGGGAACGCCCACAACATCCAGCGCAAGCTTTTAGCCAAACTGGAAAAGCAAATGGAGGATTACCGGGCGCAAGAGGATAGACAGTATGAGTTATTGGAAACAAACCCGAATTATTCTCAGGAGGTATTCAACCGCCGAAATGCAGAACTAAGACAGAAAATGGAGGAATGCAAAGCGGCTATCTACAAAGCAAAATCCACCCTACCGGAATCAGTCGATTACGCCGAACGAGTGGAAGTGTTAAAATCAGCTATTGATATTTTGAAAGATGATGCCGCAACGGCTAACGACAAAAATAAAGTGTTGAAATCCATTATTGATAAAATAGAATACCACGGTCAACCTAGTGACAATTCACCGTCTAGATGGCAGAACAGAACAGGACAAGACCCCTTTGAAATCGTAGTTACACTACGCCTATAATTTTTTACCCTACATGCACCCCTTGTGTACTCTGGTTTATGTGCGTACACATGGGGTGCATCTATAAAAACCCTTGATTTTACGGGGTTTTAAGCCAAACCGAACAGGAGCAACCAACATTGAAAACAGTAGAAGAAATTATTTCATACCTAGAAATGGAACTAGCCGAAGCCAACGAGATGCACGATCATGCACGGGACAAACAAGAAAGATTATTCCACTTAATCAAAGCAAGTACAATCGTTTACCTTCTGGAAGAAATCAAAGAGGGATAAACAGACAGCACCGCCGGAGATTTCCTGGCGGTGCTTCTTTGTGCTTTTTGGCTATATTGCATATATATCCCGCTGGATATTTGTGGAATATCCCATCTTGAAAATATA
>JAZOWR010000015.1:0-2970 GCA_045659345.1 Ructibacterium sp. | reverse complement strand
AACGGTCTGGGGTGTCGGCTATAAATTTGAGGTAGAGCAAAGTCAGAGCTAATGCGGAGGGGTATGGTATGAAAGCATGGTTTGGGCGTACCATTTTCAGCAGAATTTTTAGTATTAATATTATAGTTGTACTGATATGCTTGGCAGTACTTGGTTCGACGCAGGTTGTTTTGGTGAATCAATATATCTCCAAGCAGAGCGAAGAAGCACTTAGAAAGAACGGGGATTCCATTGTAGCCCTGATTCAAAACAACATAAACCCTGACAGGCTTAAAAGTATTCTTAGCGGTTTTTCCCGAAGCAGTCACAGTCATATTATGGTGATTGACAAAGAAGGCAGGGTGTTGATAAATACGGAGGAAAGCGGATTTTTGACTCGTCCGCCCGCATATCTTCCTGAAGAACAGACCCGTACAGTGCTCCAGGGGGAAAGAAACTCTCTCATCGGATCTATGGGCGGGGTTTTTTCGCAAACCATGTTTACATTGCAGGTGCCAGTGTTTCAGGGCGACCGCGACGCAGTAGGCGCTGTGCTTATTAGTATTCCTATCCCTCAAAAACAGAAGATGACCTATGGTCTGATTCGCATTTTGTTAATTTCGGCGATGTGCGTAGCGGTTATCACCTTTTTGCTCTCTTATGTACTTGCAAGGCGGTTCTCCCGTCCGATTAAGGATATCAGAACCAGTGCCAAAGAGTTTGCCAAGGGGCATTTTGATGCCAGGGTAGGAGAGTCGGCAACCGAATCGGGAGTCGCAGAGATTGCAGAGCTTGCTCAAACCTTTAACGAGATGGCATACGAGCTGGAAAAGGTAGAAGAGATTCGCCAAAGCTTTATTTCGGATGTTTCCCATGAGCTCAGGACACCGATGACCACCATCGGCGGGTTTGTCTATGGTATGATGGATGATACAATACCGCCGGAAAGGCAGAAGGAATATTTAAAGATTGTCCATGATGAAATTAACCGCCTGTCCCGTCTGGTAAATACCTTTTTGGATATTAGCAGAATGCGTGCAGATAAGGCGGTTCTTAATAAAAGTAATTTTGATATCAACGAAGCCATTCGATTGACCATTATAGGGTTAGAGCAAAGGCTGGATGAAAAGAGAATCCGTTTGACACTCAATTTTGATACAGACAGTTGCTATGTGCACGCAGATTTTGATGCGATCAAACGCGTGCTGACCAACCTGCTTGATAATGCCATTAAATTTACCGATGACAATGGCGAGATTGTTGTTTCGGTCACTCCAAAACAGCAGGAGGTATTCGTTACCGTATTTAATACCGGTTGTGGAATTCCGGTACAGCAGCAAAAGTTGATATTTGAGCGTCTTTATAAAGTGGATAAGTCTAGAAGCATCAACCGGGAGGGAACAGGCATAGGCTTATATCTGGTGAAAAACATTATTCACGCTCACGGAAAAAATATTACACTAAAGAGCAAAGAGGGAGAATTTGCTGAGTTCACCTTCTGCTTGGATAAGGGTAAGGCGCCCGGTAAGTGGGAATAACTTTCACTCTATTTTCACAGATTATTCATAGAATTTTCATAACTGATGATTATAATAATACCATGAGATTAAATGGAGGTATGTATGATGCAAGAGTTTGAAGAAAATAAAAATTTCAGACAGAGTGAAGATGCGATTATCATAGAGGCAGAACCGATTGTTGACACCAAAGAAAAAGAGGACATTACCATTGACCTTTCCGGAGGTGCAGGGCCTGTGTATACCGAACATGTGATGCACAAAAAAAAGCAAAAGGGAAGCAAACGCTTTGTTGCGGCTATGGTTGCTTTGACAGTGCTGAACCTGGTGCTGTTTGGCGGTGCTTATACTTTAGGACGGTTTCATGGTTCGCGTCCGGTATCTTCCAGACAGGAACTGATTGATGCCCTAAACGGAAACCGGAATGAAACACCCGGGGTTGTTGAAACAACGCAAAGAGAGGGAGAACTTGTCACCACCGAGATTGCAAAGCGGGTTGGTCCTGCGGTAGTAGGTATTACCGGTGTGGTTGAGAACTATCTCAGTATTTTTGGCAGCACCCAGTCAAAATCTCAAGGCTCCGGCATTATCTTAAGCTCTGATGGTTATATTGTTACCAATAATCATGTAGTAGAAAATACCAGCAAAATTTATGTTACGCTTAATACCGGTAAGGAATACGAGGCGAAAATAATTGGTACCGATGTGCAGACAGACCTTGCGGTGATTAAGATAGAACCGCAGGAAGAGTTGACGGTGGCAAAACTTGGAGATTCAACCAAATTAGAGGTTGGTGAGCGTGTAGTAGCGATTGGAAACCCCATGGGAGTAGAATTCTTTGGAAGCGTCACACAGGGTATTGTCAGTGCGGTAAACCGAACCGTCTCCATCGACAATCGAACTATGAACCTGATTCAGACTGATGCAGCAATTAATTCCGGTAACTCCGGCGGTGCATTGATTAATGTCTATGGCGAAGTAATTGGTATTAATTCGGTTAAGGTGTCATCTGCCGGTGTTGAGGGAATGGGGTTTGCGATTCCGATTTCTGAGGCAAATCCGATTATCTCAGATTTGCTGGAGCACGGATATGTCAAAGGCAGACCTGTTATTGGAATTTCTACCCGTGATGTTAATGAATATATGGCAAGATCCTATTCCTGGCCCGTTGGTGTGCAGGTGATGGAGGTTACCAGTCAGGCGGCAGCAAATGCGGGGTTGCAGCAGGGCGACATTATCACTGCGGTCAACGGCGAAAAGGTAGAAACCGGTGAGTCGCTCAACAGAATCAAGGATAAGCATAAACCAGGTGATGTGTTAAAACTAGATGTTTATAAATATGCAACCGGAAGAAATGAAACCGTAGAAGTAGTCCTTTCGGAGCAACTTCCGGGATAAACCAAAAACGACCCTTTGGGGTCGTTTTTTCTTGCAAATTAGAATCTGTTATGCTACAATGAAAGTATAAGTAAAG
>JAZOWR010000014.1:0-1555 GCA_045659345.1 Ructibacterium sp. | reverse complement strand
ACACCTTAGAGCTTCAGACTAGATGAACATCCAAAGGTAACTATTTGAACATAAAGTTCATTCTCTCATAACGTAGTTCATTACCGTTCCGGTAAATTACTGAGTCTAAGCAATAAGTGCATATTTAAAGTTGCAAACTTTATTTATGCACAGT
Organism: Ructibacterium sp.; assembly: GCA_045659345.1. GTDB lineage: Bacteria > Bacillota > Clostridia > Monoglobales > Monoglobaceae > Ructibacterium. Next base: position 1,401 of record JAZOWR010000014.1, on the reverse strand, counting down.
TACTTAATCATCGTTTCTCTCCTTAACCAAAGGTATCCGCATCGTCAGCGTTTCGGGGTTGACGAAGACATCATTGACTTCGTATCCGGGGCATTCGAGGCATTCGAGGTCTGCAAGCCCCTCAAAATCCCCTTCGTAAACAGTTTCAGTATCCCTGGTAACAACAACCCAGAACGGCTTGTCGTTTTTGAAGGCTTCTATTGTTAAGAGCATTCCTTTGATCATTTCTCAGTCCTCAATCAGCGTGATTCTCAAAATGCCATCGCCGACAAGGATTTCATCAGCGACTTTGTATCCCGGAAGGTCAAAGCTGTAGGCATCGCAGATAAACCCCTCGAAAACAGGGATTCTCTTCCACTTTTCAATGACGACGTGGTACACTCTGCCGTCCGCTTCCCAGAAATCAAGGGTTTCTTTGAGTCCGTCAATCATATTCGTTTCTCCTCTTTCCTTACATCGCTATTATATTTTAAGATGAGGTTAAAGTCAAAGGATTTTCATACTTAAACTAAAACTTTTCTGAAAGTTTGACAGTTCCTAAATCTCCAGTTTCCACCCAGCGTAGGCCGGGAAGTCTATAAAGACTCTGGAGGACTCCTTAACCTCTCTGTCTAAGACGGGCTGAAAATACACCGTTGCTTCGTCCTTTTCCCAAGCAAAGTATTCTACATCACCGTCAAGAACCCTGATAAAATCTACACCCCAGACATCAAAAACGTTAAGCCAGTCCCTGACTGTTCTAATGTTCGGAGCTTTCTGAGTGTTAACTTTTTCCATTTTTATTATCCTTACAAATCAGCATTTTCCGGGAAAATCCGGCTCTTAGGAACCGGAATCCAGGGGTCAGGACACCTTATTCAGGCCGATGCACCCGATGATGTTTCCGGCAGCGTCCCGGATGGTCTTGGCAGGGACGTACACATCAGTTCTGGCCTGAACCTCCTTTGCCTTGGCTACGATTACCGAGACGATGTAGATCGTATCTTCGGCAGGTTCCGGGAGACCGGAGACCTCGCCGTATTCAGTCTCGTAAACGGGAATCCACCCGTCAATCAGCCCAACCTGTACGGAGGTTTCCTTGCACCGGGCGAGTCCGGAGGGCTTGATGACCTCGGTTCTGTCGCCAACTACAATGGTTACATCGTGCGGGGTGAGGTTAATCTTGTTAGTCATGGCTTTTCTCCTTTCTCAAATTCAACTACAAGAACAGTTTTGTCGCGGCCGTAGGAGCGGATTGTTTCAATTCTGATATCGGTCACCCGGCAGTACATATAATCGTCTAGATCCCAGATGTACTCACCGTCGCAGTATCCGACAATTTCAACACCGAAACCGTCAACGCTCATTACTTCATGTACATGTGTGCTCATGGCTTTTCTCCTTATTCTTCAGGGAAGTTCT
>JAZOWR010000013.1:0-5452 GCA_045659345.1 Ructibacterium sp. | reverse complement strand
CCATAAAAAAAGAAAAATGGCAACCATCTATGCAGTGGTTGTCATTTTCAGTTACCAAAGAGGTTTAATAATTTCAGGAAAATCCCTATAATCATCTATAGTAAGATACGGAAAATCTGATTTATACACAGACTCATCATTACCGCCCAATCCGTAATCATCACCTATGTAGACAATATTTTCGTGTTTTAAATCGTTCTCCTTACAATAGTTATCAAGTGCATAATATTTATTATACGGCATTGGCGCCATATCAAATGAAGATGAACCTCCCACAAAAACAGTGTATTCCGAAAAAGCAGCAACAACCTCATCATAGATTTTTCTTCTTTTCACTCTGTCCGGGTCAAACGAAAGCTTGTCCACCGATTTTGCTTTAGTGCCCAAAAGAGGGAATGTTATACACCCTGAAGGATGAAATTCAACATTGTCACCGACATAATCTGTGTAGCCAAATTTCTCTCTCAAATTTGTAACTCTTTCTTCAATAGAATCCTTATTAATCTGGAATTGCAAATCACGTACGATATCCATGCTTTTAGTGTTTTCATTATATGTCCCGTACTGCAAACCGTAATTCCCGATTATATCAATCGGAAAATGCTCCAGCTGATTAAAAATTCTCATGACCTGCCCAGCACCCACCATCAACAGTTTATACTTGTTCGAAAGTTTTATCAGTGCCTTTCTATGCTCTTCATCAAGCGGTTGTTTATGTTGTGTCAGCGTACCATCCAAATCCATAGCGACAATTTTGATAAGTTCTTTATTCATCTCGTAATCCCAACCCTTTCAATTTACAGATAGCATCTGCCGGATTATTGGTGGTAACCAATTTCGCACCGTACACCGCACAAATATTAAGTCTGTCTTTCTGTGTCACGCCCGCGCCAATCCAGGGCTCAATATCCTTTTCGATAAGATAGTCATAGTATGCTTTATTCTGGTCAGCAAAAATACAAGCGCAATACAGATAGTCATCGGGATTTAACCCAACATTTCGCATAATACTGTACGGATAAAAGCCGTGCAACATATATTTCTTGCCATATTTTTTATATACATATTCCAACACCCAAGCATCAAAACTATTTAAAACAATCTTTTCGCTCAACTTGTATTTTTCAACAATTTCAATTACTTTTTCAATACAACTTATACATCTTTGCTCGTTTTCTTTACTGTAATATTCCTTAATTTCGATATTAAGCATGATATTATGAGAAACCACAAGCTTTACCACATCCTCAAAAAACGGAATTGTTTCAGGCATATTACCATCTCCGGCATTGAGTTTAAAGAGCTCGTCCGCTGTCATATCCGCAACGTTTCCTTTGCCGTCTGTGGTTCTATCTACTGTATCATCGTGTATTAAAACAAGAGCTCCATCCTTCGTAAGATGTACATCCGTTTCAATCATATCCGCACCCGACTGAATGGCACGTTCAAAAGCAGTCATGGTATTTTCATAATAGTTATAGCAGTCACCTCTATGTGCTGCAACCGTCATTTTACCAACATGCTTAAGCTTCATTTGCCCTACCCCCAAACAAATCATAATATAACCAAAGAACAGTATATCTGTCCTTTAAATCCTTTGCGTAAGAGATCGCATTCTGTATCTTTTCTTCGCTATATGTCGCATAAAACTCTGCCATATCAAATTCTGCCATGCCAAGCATATCCTTTATTTGCTCACTTGATGGCATTTCGGACAAAATCTCTTTGATTTTTTGTTCCTTCGCTTTGTATATATCAAGTCTGTTCACGTTGTAGTTGCCTACCCCATCCTGTAAAGTCATACATCCCTCTGCCACGGTTTTGTATATTTTTTTCATGTTTTCGGCATACGCTGTTTTGGATTCCCGGTACAGTTCATCGGGGAAAGCCGATTTTACGACCTTTTTCCGAATGTCTGCCGTGATAACGGTAGAATATGCCACATCAATGCCATGGGCAAGATAGGGCTTACCCTCCACAATCCCGACAATTTCAAAAAAGTGTGACAAATGATGCTCGCTACCAGACGCGGGTCGTGACGAGCCTGCAAAGCTCATCATAATGCCCACCACAATAAGACCTTCCATTAAAGCTTTGATACTTTTGAGATCTCGCACAAGCAATCCTTTAGCAGTACCCAGCGTATTTTTTATCATATCATAGGTGATATCATAGATGTATTGACAAAAATATTCCCCGTTTATCTCGGTGCTAAGCTTCCAATCGCAAAGTGCCGAAAATTTTCCAATGATATCGCCGTACCCGGCTTTAATCATTTCCATCGGCGCATCCTTTAATACCTCTGTGTCTGCAATAATAGCTTTTGGAAGACCTGCTTTCACCGTTTCTTTCATCCCATTTAAAATCATTGCCGCACCGTTAGAAGCATATCCGTCCATAGATGGCGCTGTTGCAACGATTATGTATGGTATTTTTGAAAAGAAGGCAACATATTTACACAAATCCTGAGTAACACCCGAGCCTATACCCAAAATCAAGTCTGCGCCGTGTAAATCTACCCGAACTCTTTCTATAGCATCTTCATTCGGAATCAAAACGGTTTTGCCGGGGAAAATGACTTTTTTGACTGTTTTGCGGCATAAAGCTTTCTCAACATATTCTCCGGCCGCAGAATATGTATTCTCATCCGCCACCATTAAAATATTTTCGTTTTGCTCGCAAAGTTTCTCTAGCCTTGCAATCGCTCCAGCTTCTATGTATACATATTCAATATCGCAATGATGTATTTTTCCGCAGGCGCACTCTACGCCGCACAAAATATTGTTGATATCCACAAATATTACCCCTTTTTCAAATTTTAATATTTACTTTTTTTGATATTTATATTATAATACTATCGTCAAAACAAATCAATATCTGGCTATAAATCGGTCAAAAACTTGATAATTGTACACATATTTTTGAAAAAACAGTCAATATCAATCATTTTCGAGGAGGTACAATATGCAAAAAAACGAACGTGAAAGAGAAATATTAAATATTTTAAAGGACGAGAACGGTTTTATAACTGTAAAGGAACTTTGCAAAAAGCTATTTGCAAGCGAATCGAGCATAAGGCGTGATTTAACAGCACTCGAAAACAGAGGCGTTGTTAAAAGAACTTACGGCGGTGCAGAATTAATAACCAATTTTTCAAATGTGATTTCTTTCGATAAAAGATTTCATCATAACATTGAAGCAAAGAAAGTAATTGCAAAAAAAGCTGCAAAACTTATCAACGACGGAAATATTATATTTTTAGACCAGTCATCAACCTCATTTTATCTTGCAAATGAAATAATTAACAGAAATTCATTGACTGTTATTACAAACAACATAGAAATATTGTGTCTGCTATCAAATTCGGGAATTAAGGTTGTATCATCCGGTGGATTTTTAAGTTCGGAAAATCGTAGCTGCCTTATCGGTCCTGATGCTCATAGCATATTCGAAAACACCTATGGTGATATTGCATTCTTTTCCACAAACTCATTATCTGACGACGGAATCATATCAGACTGCACCCGTGAAGAAGTTTCTTTGAGAAATTCTATGCTTAAAAATTCAGCAAAAAAGATATTTTTGTGTGACAGCGAAAAATTTGGCACACGATCAGCCTACAAACAATGTACCCTTTATGATATTGATTATTTGGTAAGCGAAAATGAAAATGCAAAAAAATTTAATGTGCACTCAAACTCATTAGAAATTTTATAGATTATACAGGCAAATATACATAAATTTTAAAAAAGCATACAAAAAATGACAACTACTCATAAAATAGTTGTCATTTTTTTCATGTTAAATTCTTTAGAAACTATCGTCTTGATTTCTCTATTTAATATATTGTTTTATCAGTTTCAAATCGGTTTAAACCACCGATTTTTTGTTCCTCTTGGTCAGAATACCCTCTGCATCTACTTTTATCACCTTTTCTCAATTTCGTAAAGTCAACTCAAACCCGCATAAACACTGGGAATTTTCAATGTCATCTAAATTCTATATCCTTTTTATCATATTTTTTAACAAAATTCAATATTATAACAAAAAAACCGAACAATCCAGACTGTCATCTAAATCATTCGGTTTCTATGTACGAGCGTGACGGTTTTACTGTCACCGCTATTTTTATCAGTATTTATGCGGTTTTGAAAGGTTTTACCCTTATCAGTACCAAAGCATAATTTATGTCTTTTTGTTTGTTTTATTGTATCACAAATTCACATATTTTTCAACAAACAAAAAGCCTGCAGAGGATTTCTCCCCTGCAGGCGTGTTGTTTTAGATATTCTTATTTCGTAAGTAGTTGGCAGTTTTTCGTGCAAGCCAGTAGCTGTTTTCATCTTCCATAAGCTTTGTAAGCCACAGTTCCTTGTTGGTAATAATACCTTTGCTTGCAAGCTCCCAAACGATGTCATTGACCGAGGTCAGCTCTGTCGGTTCTTTTGCATCAAGCAGAGCCTTTACATCGGCACGGAAGGTGTCCATGCTTTTTCCGTGTTTCGGGAACCAGTGCATTACATCACCGTGGTTAGATGCAATACCTTTCTTTGCACCTTCGCTGTGACAGATGATGTTCTTTTCGGTGAGACCATAAGTTTTGCAGAGATACGCACACAATTCCACAGCTTCTTTATACACTGCTTTGAAGTAATTTGCATCAGAAAGATTGTCCTCGCAAATCTCAAAGCCGATATGCGTGTTGTTTGCAGAACCGCCTGCGTGCCAGCCTCTGTGGTCCCAAGGCAAGGTCTGGTATGTAGCAACCGTACCATCAGCGAGCTTTCCGATGAAACCGTGGACACAAACCTCAATGCCGCCGGGCTTTGCGGTGTTCCAATGGTTACCGTACTGGTTCTTGCCAATCTTTCCGTCATCGGGAAGATATCGCTTAAGCCATGGATTGTTTGCACCGGTCGAATGTACCATAATACCTTTTACGGTAATTTTTCTGCCCGCTTTGTAGCAGTTGTTTTGGGTTAAAAACAGTTTATTTAGATTCATTTTCATCATCCTTTCTGAGTTTCGCAAGAGCTTCTTTTATTACTTTGGGCAAGGGTAAGCCTAAAGCACCCCAGTTTTCCAGGATAGAAAAGCCCTCGTTTGCAATGTAATACGAAATAGCCACGGTTCTTAAAGCCATGCTCTCTACATGAATCAAGGTATCGAGCTGTGCTGCAACCGCAACAATGAGCAGAATACCTATTTTCTTTGCTCCGCCAATATAGAACTTGCTGGAATCGAATTCCTTTAACACCCATGCCTTGGAAAATCCGCTTATGAAATCCAAGAACATGAAGATGATAAGAATTGCCAGCATCTTGTCCATACCGCCAAAGATAAAAGCGATGGTTGAAGAAACGCTTGTCCAGAATAATTTTAATTTTGTCATAGGTCATGCCTCCTTAAAAATTTGCAAGTCACTTTCGCTTGGATCCTCCTCATAGCAAAA
>JAZOWR010000012.1:0-2569 GCA_045659345.1 Ructibacterium sp. | reverse complement strand
AGCAAGCGGGTCAGTGGCAGCACAAATGGAAAGCGCAATCAACGCCTCATCCGTATGCAGACGGGGGTTGCGATTCCCCAAATGCCCGACCTTCAGGTGTTGGATGGGTTCGATAATGGTGGGAGAAATCAGGTGAATCTCATCCTCAACCCCCGCCAATGTTTTTAACGCGTTTAAGAGAAGCGCCGAGGACGCACCAAGTAGTTCGCTGGTCTTTCCGGTCACAATCGTTCCGTTTGGAAGCTTCATGGCTGCAGCAGGCGCACCTGTCAGTGCAGCCTTTTGCAAGGCCGGAGCAATCACCTCTCGGTCATGTACGGTAATCCCTGCCTTTTTCATCAAAAGCTCCAGTTTAAGTACCACCTCTTCATCCAAAAGTCCCTTTCTCTGGTCACAGAGTGCGGTATAATACCGGCGAACAATCTCCTGGCGGGACGCCTCGCAAGCAGCCTCATCATCCATAATACAATTTCCCGCCATATTAACCCCCATGTCCGTCGGGGATTTGTAGGGACATTCTCCCAAAATATTCTCCAGCATTGCCGTAACCACCGGAAATATCTCCACATCACGGTTATAGTTGACCGTGGTTTCTCCGTATGCCTCAAGATGAAACGGATCAATCATATTGACATCATTTAGATCGGCAGTTGCCGCTTCATACGCCAAATTCACCGGATGTGAAAGAGGAAGGTTCCAGATAGGAAAGGTTTCAAACTTGGCATAGCCAGCCCGAATCCCCCTCTTATGCTCATGATACATCTGAGAAAGACAGGTCGCCATTTTACCGCTTCCGGGGCCGGGTGCGGTAACCACTATAAGTTCTCTGCAGGTTTCGATATATTCATTCTTGCCGTATCCGTCATCACTGACAATCTTGGCAATATCTGAGGGGTAACCATCAATAAGGTAGTGTCTGTAAACTTTGACACCCAACGCCTCCAGCCGCTTTTGAAACGCCTCAGCGGTAGGCTGACCGCTAAACTGCGTCATGACCACACTACCTACATAAAGGCCAATACTACGGAAACAATCAATCAGGCGTATCACATCCATATCATAGGTGATACCCAAATCGCCGCGGAGCTTATTCTTCTCAATGTCTCCCGCATTGATTGCAATCACAACCTCTACCCGCTCTTTCAGTTGCAGCAACATTCCAAGCTTACTGTCCGGCTGAAATCCCGGCAGAACTCTGGATGCATGAAAGTCGTCAAAAAGCTTGCCGCCAAACTCCAAATAAAGTTTGCCGCCAAACTTGGAAATCCGTTCCCGAATGTGTTCCGACTGCATCTGCAGGTATTTTTGATTGTCAAATCCCTGTTTGATCATATGATTGCCCCCTTTGGTATCCTCAATATTGTATTATACAAGAAAACCTCCTTGGTTGCAAGACCTGATTTGCAAATTTTATGACAGATTTTTCTTATCTTAACTGACTTTATTTCGTAGTAAATGCAAAGATACCGCAACGCAGATGCGTTGCGGTATCTTTTATGCTTCAAAATCTTCTTCATCCAGGTCGTCAATGGTAACCTCTACCTTTTTATCCTTACGAAAAAATTCTGACACCTTATCGATTGCCTCAGGTGCTAAATCCAAAAGGCGGTCATAAATACCGTTTTGCGGAGTAATGGACATCATTCGAATCTTGCCGTTGCCTACGATTAAAAATGCCTCCGGAGTTAGGGAAATACCGCCGCCGGTACCGCCGCCAAACATATTTTTGGGATCATCGTGCTTACCGTTGCGGAACTTCTCGAATTCACTCCCGCCAACACCAAAGCCCATCGCCACCTTAGAAATGGGAATAATCATTGTGCCGTCCGGTGCAGTAATTGCATCACCGACGATGGTGTTCACATCAATCATCTCTTTCAGCCCTTGAAGCGCTGTGTACATAATCCCTTCAATGGGGTGTTTGTTTTCAGCCATGTTTTACACTTCCTTTTTTATTTTTTAGGTAAGTAATTGCTACATGCCATCCTTGTTTTAGCACAGCATGTATAATATGCGCCGGCCTTACCTTAATTATACTCTTAATTTCCAAATCAAACCTGGTTTCGTGAAAATCCGGCGTTACAGAAATATAGGGATATTCCATCTTGACATGTCGGCATATCAGGGGGTAGACCATTCCCACTATGCCCCAAACAGCACTGTATGCCATTCCGGTATATGCCGGATTACCGGTACCAAAATCCAAATAGATTTCCGTGCGTGTCACCGCAATCTTGTAGCGAAGACCGTCAAAAAGACCCCGCATGGTTTCTTCCACATCTTCCCACAACTGCTTATATTCTCCAATAACCTCCCTGAGGCCCCCGGCTTGATACCCGCCCTTCTGCGGATCGTAAATCCGTTTCTTGTCCGTTTGAAACCTGGTCAAAAACCGATTCTCTTTCTTCTTTTTAGGCTGAGATTGCTTTGCAGGAGGCTCTTTCTTTGACTCTTCTTCTTTTTGGGCAAAGTCCCGCTCCAGTATCTTCCGTCGAATGCCAAGCCCTCGCAGCTCCAAAATCAGTCGCTTTTCCTTTAGATGCAAATAGATTTCCCATCGATTCCAGAG
>JAZOWR010000011.1:0-2807 GCA_045659345.1 Ructibacterium sp. | reverse complement strand
ACCGAGTATGAACGCATGGAGGGGTTTTGTTGCAAAATTGTCTCTTGTACTTATCGCCGTTTTTCTGCTTGTTCACCACAGCAGTTCCGTCAACAATTTTATGAGGTTTCTTAATGTCATCTGCATTATCAAACGCGCTTTGACCTTCTTTCAGGTCATGAATCCAGCATCTCATTTCCTCCGGATACGTTCTGAACGCATGATAGAAATCGCATTTGCAGATTTCCCCCCCATTCAAGAGGGGGAAGTCCTCCTATTGTTTCCCGCAGGGTTCTCTCATGTGCATAATCGGGATAGAGTTCCAAAGGCGATATGTCTTCCATATCATTTGAAACTCCTATCACAATTGTTCTTGTTCTTGACGAATCAGAACCGTAATTTTTAAAATTCAAAACACGGCTGGAAACGGTATATGCAGAAGAAAGTTCCTGATATATAAGGGTTCCTATCGCCTTAACAGAACCATCAGGAGCAACACAGCCAGTTTTCATGAATGCCGGGACATTCTCAAAAACAAAGAAACGAGGACACATCAGCTTTACAATTTTAACCGATTCGACAACCAAACTGTTTCGGATTATTTCATTTGACGCTTTCTTATGATTCGCCACGGACATCCCCTGACATGGAGGCGTGGCAATAAGAACATCGACCTTGTCATTGCCCTCATTTTTCCATCGGGAAATTTCCCGCATTATTTTGTCCTTGGTTTCCTGCAAAGCTATATCAGCGCATATGTACCCTGTATCATATTTGCACTTGGAATTAAACATCTGAACATTAATTCTGCGTTCCAAAAGTTCGTTTGTTGCAATGCATTCAAATCCTGCCTGTTTAAAACCGAAACATCCGACTCCGGCGCTGCTGAACAGGCTTATATATGTGAGAGTGCCATCTTTGAGCATTATTTCTGTCCTGCCTGTATCAAATCCTTAACATTTGTCCATTTACCGTTTATTTTAACGGAATCATTCTCGTTTGCAATAATCTCTTTGCCGTCAACGGTAATCCTGTAGAAATCCCCGTCTTTCATGGGCTCTTCCGTTCCGGAGCTTTTTATAATCTTATAAAGAGTGCTCAATTCCTTGTTTGCCGTAAACTTTGACTGCGTAGCCGTCCAGACATTCAAAGGCTTTCCTCTCAGGCAGTAATACCCAATTTCGTCCCGTCCGAACGCAGGAGAAACGCCCTGCAATGCGGAAAAACCCTCAACCACAAATATGTACTTGTTATTCTTGACAGCGGGCAGGTAGTGTTCATCTCGGATCTTCTTGGTCTTATTAAGGGATTTCAGTTCCTGCCTGTTCTTGAGTTCTTCCTTGATTTTGAATACTTCTATAACAGGACTTATTATAGCCTGATTTTTGAGGATTTTCTTAGCTAATCCCTGATAATCCACGTCTCCGAGGTACTGATTCACTTCCGAAACGGAATTTGTGAGTTTTTCTTTAGTCTGACTGTTAAATTTCGGATTGACAAAACCCGTGAATATTCCGGCAATCATCAGCTTGTTCTTGATATCAGCGGGCTTGAGGGTCTTGTACTTTTTGACTAAAGACTCCCGCAGCAGATTCACTACGGTGTTTGCTATCACATCGATATGAGTGCCGCCGTCTTTGATGTTAAGACCGTTCAGGTAGCTGAAGGACTGAAATTCATCCGAAGGACTGGGCATTACCGCAAAGCTGTATTTTTCGGTCTGTATAACCTCGCATGAATCCGAAAACATCTCAATGTAGCTTTTAAAATTACGGGTTTTTACTGCTTTTCCGTTGAATTTAAACTGAATTTTAGGAAAGCATACGGAGAGGTTTAATATTCTCTGGTATATCAAATCTTTATGAGTCTGATCAATGGTTTCTATGCCGAATCTGTTTAAATCAGGCTTGAATTTAACAGTAACGCCTTTGCTTATGGATTTTTTAACTGTTTCAGTATATTGAAGAGCGTTATTTTTAAATTCTACTGTGTATCGTTTTATTCCGTCGTCGGAAATGCCGGTAAATTCCGTGCTCCATACATTGCTGCAATATGCTCCGACTCCATTCATCCCAGTTTGAACTCGGCTTTCATCGCAGTTAAAGTTTGAGCCTGACATGGCATATCCCCAGCATACCAGAGGATAATACTCTCCCTCTGCGTTTTTGCTTACCGAAATGCCGGGGCCATTATCTTCCACAATAACAGTATCATCTGTTATTTTTACGTTTACAAGATTGCACCCGATAAAATCTGTTTTGATGGCTATATCAACTGAATTATCTATAATTTCATTGATGATTTTAAGTAATCCGGGGATGCAGTTAAACTTGCTCTTCTGTATTTTTCCGTCAATTATGCAGTAGTCTTCCGATTCAACTGCATTAGATGCCCCGATGTACATATTGGGTCTTTCCAGTATATGTTCCCGGGGAGTTTTTTTCTGATAAACTTCAACCATTTCCGTACTCGTTAATTAAATCCGAAACCCGCTTCAATTCGGCAAACAGAGCTTCGGGAGATACCGACTTGTATTTATAAGTGAAAGCATGAGGATGCCCTGTTATAAATGACGTTATCCGCATCCGGAGTTCTTCCGCCTGTTCCTTGGTAAACTGTCTCTGAGACAGTCTGACTCTGATTATAGAACCGGTGTACATTACAAAGCCTTTCATGCCGTTCTTAAACCCGTCCAGCATCACCTTCAGCATGAATCTGGGGTCAATCTGTATGATTACCTTTCTGTCGTGCATAATGCGTTTCAGCGAGAACATTTCGTTTATGGCAGCGGTGTTTTCGCTTTCTATCAGAGCAAGAGTTTCCCTGTA
>JAZOWR010000010.1:0-13013 GCA_045659345.1 Ructibacterium sp. | reverse complement strand
CATATTGATTTTTTAGGGGAATGTTCAATGCCCCTATTCTTTTGCACACTTTTTATAGTCCGGGAGGTAGAGTATTATGGACGAATTAACACAGATATGGAATCATGTATTGGGGGACCTTTCTCAGGAGATTTCGGGGGTTTCTTTTGATACTTGGATTAAGCCGATTAAGCCTTTGGCGTTGACCGAAACATCCATTTTGCTTTCTGTTCCCGGCGACCTGAACAAAAATATGATTATGACCAAATTCCGCTCCATGCTGGAGAGCAGTATTGAATTTGCTGCCGGCCGTGCTTATGAGCTAAATGTTATTACCGAAAAAGGTGCACCTGCACCCACGATTTCTCTTGACCCCATTCGTCAAGAGAGTGCTCTCAATCCCCGCTATACTTTTGAATCCTTTGTGGTGGGAAACAACAGCAACCTTGCCTATGCAGCATGTCTTGGCGTTGCAGAATCTCCGTCACCCAAGTACAACCCTCTCTTTTTATATGGAGGAAGCGGACTTGGCAAAACCCATCTCTTGCAAGCCATTGGCAACTATTATTTGAAGAATTACCCCAACAAAAAAGTGCTTTATACCACAAGCGAAAAGTTTACATACGAACTGGTTGCCGCCATTCGCGAAAAGACCAATCAGGATTTTAGAACCAAGCACCGTACGGTAGACCTGCTTTTGATTGACGATGTTCAGTTCTTGGCAACTAAAGAACTGGCACAGGAAGAATTCTTCCACACCTTTAATACCCTGTATGATGCAGGCAAGCAGATCGTTATTACCTCTGACCGGCTTCCCTCTGAGACACCGCATCTGGCGGACAGGCTAAAGGGCAGATTTCAGATGGGGCTGATGGCAGACATTCAGCCGCCGGACTACGAAACAAGACTTGCCATTCTCAGGTCTAAGATTGAGGAAGAATACTTCACCTTTGACGAAGAAATCGTAGAATATGTTGCCAACAACATTAAATCCAATGTTCGTGATCTCGAGGGTGCGGTTAAACGGATTTTAGCCTACGCAGGCATCGAACGCACCAACACCATTTCGCTGGAACTGGCACAAAAGGCACTCAAGGAGATTCTTTCCTCTTTGCCGCAACGGAACATCACCATTGAGGTTATTATCGATGAGGTAGAGAAATACTTTCGTCTGCCTTCAGGCTCTCTGGTTTCCAAACGGCGTTCCAACGATGTAGCATCCCCCAGACATATCGCCATGTATCTCTCCCGCGAGATTCTGGACGAGTCCTTTACCAAAATCGGGGAGCGCTTCAGTCGGGACCACTCGACCGTTATGGTAGCAATCCGAAAGGTCAAGGAAAACCTGAGCCACGACACCGAGCTTTCTGACATCATTCAGGATTTGGTAGACAACATTAAGAAGAATTAGAGGTTTTATATGAAACTGCATGATACCATTGCTGCAATCGCCACCCCTATCGGTTCGGGTGGCATTGCCATTTTACGCTTGAGCGGCAACGATGCCGAAGCGATTGCTTCCCGTTTGATATCGAAGACGCCGCTTACCCGTCTTGAGAGCCACAAATTAACCCTGTGCTCTGTCCATGAAACAGACAACCCCGATGCCCTGATCGACCGAGCACTGGTGGTTATCATGCGTGCTCCTCGCTCCTATACCGGCGAAACCGTGATAGAAATTCACGCACACGGCGGGTATTTTGCCGCCAGCCGTATTCTGGAGGAGTTGCTCAAAAGCGGGGCACGGCTTGCCGAAGGCGGAGAGTTCACCCGCCGGGCGTTTCTTAACGGAAAAACCGACCTGACTGCTGCAGAGGCAACCATGGATCTGATTGACTCGCACTCTGCTCTGGGTCTAAACAACGCCGCCCGTTCCTTAAGCGGGCAGTTGTCAGAAAAAATCAGTGCATTGCGGGAACAGGTGATTGCGATCACCTCCCATATCTCAGCGGCAGCAGATTATCCAGAGGAGGTTGACGCCCCCGAACAAGAGGACTTGTTGTCGCAGTTTTCCAACATTGAGGCAGAGATTGACAAGTTGCTTGGCTCCTTTGATACCGGAAGAATGTTAAGAGACGGTATCACCACCGTAATCCTGGGACGACCGAATGTAGGAAAATCCTCCCTCCTTAACGCCCTGACCAGAAGCGACCGTGCGATTGTCACCGATATTCCCGGCACTACTCGGGATGTAATTGAAGACTATGTCCGCCTGGGCGGTATTTCTCTTCGGCTTTTGGACACTGCCGGTATCCGCAATCGCAAAGACGCAGATGAGGTAGAACGGTTGGGCATGGATCGTACTATGGAACAGATAAAAGATGCAGATTTATGCCTCTTTTTGATTGACAGAACCGAAGGCATTAAGCCGGAGGAGAAACAGATTGCCGATGCGATTCAAGGGCGTCAGGTTTTGTTGTTACTGAATAAGACCGACAAATGTTCTTGTGTGGATTCTCAAACCGCGTCAGAATTCTTTGGCATTGATGAATCGAGAATTTTGCAGACCGCCACTCCCAAGAACCAACCACCGACTGGAATTGAGGAGTTAGAGGCCGCAATCAACCGTCTTTTTCTTGATGGTCGGGTCAACCCCGGCGAGGTTTATCTAAGCAATGCCCGTCAACGGGATTCCCTGCTTAAGGCGGCAGATGCTCTAAAGCGTGCCGAACAGAGCCTTTGCGCCGGAATGCCCTATGACCTTTTGTATGTGGATTTGGAGGATGTTCTCTCCGCCCTTGGCGAGGTGGTAGGTTTGACCGTGCAAGAAGAAATTATTGACCAAGTATTTGCCCGCTTTTGTGTCGGCAAATAAAACAGAAAGGGGGTGACCCAGGAATGAGCGAATTTCCTATTTCCTATCATTTTGCAGAAAAATATGTACGGTTTTCCAATCCCGAATACCTGCAGCTTTATCTGTATCTTTCCTATCAGGTACACAAAAACGGAGAATTCCCAAAAACTGAGCAAATTGCAAAAGACCTTGCCATCACTGCAGAGCGTGCCATCTTTATTCTGGACTTCTGGGTCAGCCGCGATGAACTGATTTATGACGAATACGGCTATCGTTTTCCGGATACAACTGCGCCTAGCCCCAAACCCGCTGCTGTCCTGAGACCATCCCTTCACAAGCGTCCGTCCCGCCCTTCCTATACCATGGCAGAGATTGACGCGGTTTCCAGCGGCAACAAGTCGGTATCGGCACTGTTTTATCAGGCAGAAACGGTGTTAAATAAGATTCTGACCCCTTCGGATATGGAGATGCTATATTCTTTTGTGGACTGGCTGGGACTTCCCGTAGAGGTAATCACCATGCTCTTGTCCTATGCTGCAAAGCGCGGAAAGACCAACCGCCGATACTTAGAGACCGTTGCCATTGACTGGGCAGAACGGGGTATTGATACCTTTGAAGCGGCAGAGGCATATATCACTGTGCTGGAACAGGCAGACAGCATGGAACGAGAAATCCGGAATATACTGGGTATCTACGAACGGGCGCTGACTGCTACCGAGAAAAAATACATAAAACTTTGGACCGAGGACAGCCGGATTACTCCGGAGCTGGTGGCTCTTGCCTATGATCGAACGGTAACCCATACCGGAAAACTCAGCTGGGCTTACATGAACAAGATTCTGGAAAGCTGGGCAGATGCAGGGCTTACCACCCCTGAAGCGGTGGAGCAGGGTGATTTTGCCCCTGACAAGAAGCCCCAAAGGTTACCGAAAAAGAGTCCTATTAATAATTATCAAGACACCAATACTACCGACTATACAAAACTGGAAGAACAGTTGTTGGATATGATGCTTGACCGGGAGGTATAAACCATGGAATCATCTTATACTATGGCAGTGCGGGAACTTGCCCGCATCCGTGAAGAAAATCGCCGGACTCAGGACATGCGTTTGCTCGAGGTAAGGCAAAAGTTCCCTGCCTATCTCAAAATAGAATCTGCCTTGCAAAACCAGGGTTCCTCTCTGGCACGGCGTCTTCTTGAGGGAAGGTTGGACATCTCGGATATTCAAGCTGCTATTACAAAACTTCAAAAGGAGAAGGCTGACCTCTTAAAGCAGGCAGGTCTGCCGATTGATTATCTGGATGATATCTACACCTGCCCTGATTGTCGGGATAGCGGTTTTGATGATACCGGCAAACGGTGTCATTGTTTCAAGCAGCTTTCGGTTCGATTTGCCGGAGAAAACGCTAACCTGACCGAATTTATGAAGGAACAGACTTTTGACAAAGCAGACTATTCTCTTTTTGCCAAACAGCCTGCCGAAAACGGCAAACAACCCCTTGCGTATATCAAAAAGGCATATGAAATGGGGCTTCGGTTTGCTGAAACCTTTGACGAAACCCATGCAAATCTGCTTTTGATGGGAAATGCCGGCACAGGGAAGACCTATCTCTCCAGTTGTATTGCAAACTATGCGCTTGCCCGCCAAAAAACCGTTTGTTATCAAACTGCATTTTCGCTCTTTGACATGCTGGAAAAGCTAAAATTTGGCCGCTACAGCGGCGAGGAGCAAGAGCGGGCAGAAGCACTCAGCCGATACATTTACGATGCCGACCTGTTGATTCTGGATGATTTGGGCACTGAATTTGTCTCTGCCTATTCTGCCGCTGCCTTATTTGATTTGGTTAACACCCGGCAGATTCGTGCAAAGAGCATGATTTTGTCTACGAACCTGAATTTTCAGACATTGGAACAGTTGTATAGCAAGCGTTTGCTATCCCGCATCGTAGGGAACTTTGAAATTATTCCCTTTATCGGCCAGGATTTGCGAATGCAGAAGTTTCAGGAAAATCAGCTGTGATGCCCTAGCCGAAACGCAATATTGGATTCGAGCCAAAACATGCATGAAGTACAAAAAATACCGCAACGCTGACGCATTGCGGTATTTTTTTATTTGCCTAAGTAACTAAAGTGCATATGGTCCACCGTTCCATTGACCCAGGCGTTGCCGCCCCAGAGCCAGCCGTATTTGGCAAAGGTCTGTACAACTACACCATCGGATGGGAAGGAATAGATTGAGCTTTTGGGATCATAGAAACTGCCGACCACCGTTCCGCTGGCGTATACGCAATAGTTCTCGTTATAGTTGAGGTCAATCGCGACGCCATAATTATGGTCTGAATAGGTACCACTGGACATGGCATTACGCCAGCTGTATGCATTGACATCCTTAAGCGGTGCCTTAACAGGAGCATTATAAATCTCCTTAAAAATTGCAATAACATCGTCCTTGAGCACTGAGTGGATCTTAAACTTTAGTGTGGAGGTATAAAACTTTCCTTCGTCATTGACCTTCCAGACATCCACTACAACCTCACTCATTTTAGCATTGGCTTCCTCTGCTGAGGTAAACTTTTTGCCATTGGGGAAAATGCGTGCTTCTTTTTCCGCCGCCTCGCCGGATGCGAGGGTTTCGGAATATGTTTTCAGACGGTACAATCCGTTCTTGTCCGGTTGTTGCAACGGTGTTCCGCTGGGTGCGGTATCTAAATTCTGGTTGCCTACCGACGGACCGGTTTCTTCCTCCCAACTGTCAGCATTTGCCAAAGCAACGGTTGCTCCGCTGGGCAGAACAATGGTTTTGATCAAGGTCTGTATCGTATTACCCTTGGCATCCTTGGTGGGGCGAAGCTGGGTCTTAATTCTGCCATCAAAATCCTTGCCGTAGCGAACAAAACAACGATAGGCAATGATTGCCGCTTCTTCTCTGGTTACCGGATCAAGCGGTCGAAACGCTCCCTTATCATCCCCCGACATCAGGGCATTATCAATCATAAACGCAACATGATTCTTTGCCCATGCTGCAATCTGGTCACTGTCATTGATGGCAGCAAACGCATTTTCTGACGGAAAATACGGTCCTAAAACCCCTGCCGAGTCCAAAAGGCCCGTAATAATTTTGCATAATTCCTGACGGGTCAGTGTCCCCTGGGGACGAAAATTCCCTTCGCCGTCGCCGCTGACAATCCCCGCATAGTACGCTATATTGGGAAACGGATCCGTTGTATCGGTAAACGGATTGGTCGCATGCGTGGACACATTTTCTGCAGTGACAGTCGCATACAGATTCACTGCAATATTAATAAAATCCCCTCTGGAAATAGGGCTTTGAAAAGACTTTTGAGAAAATTCTTCTGAAATAATACTGAACTTTGTAGCGCCCTTCACCGCATCTGCGGCCCAAGAACTCGGCTCGTAGGCAAGCGCAGAGCACATCTGCAAACAGATGATCAGGACTGTCAGCATCATACTCAGCAGGCGTTTCTGTCTCATGGGTATCACCTCAATAGTTACTATAACATAAAACAAGAATAATTTCAACTTTTGTCAGAAAATTTAACAATTTTTTTATAATGCTGTTGTTAAAATTCATTTTGTATGATAAAATCAATACCGTAGAAAGGATGAGTTATCATGAAACATTTAAAAGTAAATCAACAACTGCTCGACTTTATTGCAGAGAACCCCGATTGCTATCACACAACAGCTGCTATTTCAAAACGGCTGGACAACCTTGTATATATCTGTTTATCTGAAGGGGATAGCTGGAGCCTGAAAAAGGGCGGCTCTTATTATGTAACCCGTAACCAATCTTCCTTAATTGCCTTTCGCATCCCCGAGGAAGACTACACCTGTTTTATGATGACTGCCAGCCATAGTGATGCCCCTACCTTTAAGATAAAGCAACAACCCGAGCTTTGCGAAAACGGTTACCTGAAGCTGAACACCGAACCCTACGGCGGGGTAATTTTAACCACCTGGCTTGACCGTCCCCTATCCCTCTCCGGCAGGGTCGTCATAAACACAGAAGATGGTATTTCGTCCAGACTTGTGCGCATGGACCGTGATCTTTTGGTCATTCCCTCTGTTGCCCCCCATGTACAAATTGCCTCAGACAAGGAGAAATCTCTAAATCCGCAAACGGATATGCTGCCACTGTTTTCTCTGGAAACTAACAGCAGCCTAAGGTCTCTTCTTGCAGAGGAGCTTTCTTGCAGAGAGGATGAGATTCTGGATTTTGACCTCTTTCTCTATAGCAGAATTCCCGGAACCATCTGGGGAAAAAATCAAGAATTTATCTCTTCGTCCAGGCTGGATGATCTGCAATGCGTGTTTGCAACCCTGACCGGGTTTTTGTCCGGCAATCACCCAAATTCTCTGCCTGTTCTATGCGTCTTTGACAACGAAGAGGTGGGCTCGGGTACCAAGCAGGGTGCTAAATCTACATTCCTGCAGGATGTGCTTTTGCGCATCAGCGAAAGCCTTGACAAAACGCCCCAGCAACATCTTGCGGCGTTACGGGCAAGCTTTATGCTCTCCTGCGACAATGCCCACGCGATCCATCCCAACCATCCTGAAACCGCCGATCCCGTAAACCGTCCCAAGATGAATGGCGGAGTTGTGCTGAAATACAATGCCAAGCAGAAATATACCACTGACGCGGTTTCCGGCGGAATGTTTCAAAAAATTTGCAGAACCGCCGATGTGCCGGTTCAGTTCTATACCACCCGAAGCGACAGACCCGGCGGCTCGACCCTTGGCAATCTATCCACCGAGAAGGTTTCGGTCAACACGGTGGATATCGGCATCGCCCAGCTTGCCATGCACTCCAGTTGGGAAACTGCCGGATGCGAAGATACCACTCACCTCTGCCGTGCTATTTCGGCATTTTATGCCACTTGTATCAAAACAAATGGAGACGGAAATTATTCTTTGAATTTTATCTAAAAAAGTGCTTGCTTTTTTAAAAAAGTTGTGCTATAATGGTTAGCGTTCCTGTTTAAAGGGAATCCGCCGGTGTGGTGAAATTGGCAGACGCAACGGACTCAAAATCCGTCGGGGGCAACTCCGTGCCGGTTCGACTCCGGCCACCGGCACCACAAAAAAAGACTTGTCAGTTGACAAGTCTTTTTTATTTTTTAACATAGCTTTCGTTTCAGCCATCCCGTCAGGGCATACACCAATGGGGTCCCCCCAAACGCCTCCAATAACAGCTTTAACAGGTACTGAGATACTATCATAGAAACCAGCTCTCCCGCTGAGCAGACACCCCAAAAAGCTAAGAGAACAAACAACACCGAATCCAGACCATGACCCAGAATCGAGCTTCCGATGGTTCGAACCCAGAGAAACCTCTCCCCTGTTTTCTCCTTAATCTTCACAAGCAGCCATGCATTGCTGATTTCGCCGACAAGAAATGCCGCCATAGATGCTGCCATAATTCTTGGCACAAAGCAGAATATAGCATCATATGCCGCCACCGTTTCTGCCTGGTAGTCAGGATAGGGAAGCAACGCACCAAGAGCAGTGAATCCCACAAAAATCATATTGCAGAAAAAAGTGAGCAAAATCACCTTGCGGGCATTTTTAAATCCCCATAGTTCGGTTACGGCATCGCCTAACATGTAGGTAAAAGGGAACAGAATCGTCCCTGCATCAAATAGGGATATCTCTCCTACCCGAATCACTCGCACCGCCATGATATTGGCAGTGATATAGAGCGCCGTCAGCAAACACGCCATTATGGTTAACACAAACGATGGAATCTGGTTTTTTACAGGGTTTTCCAGTACCTGATGTTTCATTTTTCTTCCTCCAATTCTCCAATGAGCATTTCATCTTGATATGCATTGAGTGTAACAGGAACAATCTGTCCTGTCAAATCTTTTTCGGTTTTCACCCTCACATCCATGTAGTTGGCAGAGGTTCCGTGATACCAGCCGTTCTTTTTCTGTTCCATCAAAACAGGAACGGTTGTACCGATATAGCTCTGATAGAACCGAGCTTTCATCTCTGCGGCAAGGGCAAGCATCTTCCCTGCACGCTCTGCTTTGGTATTTTCATCGACTCGATTGGGCAGTTTTTCTGCCGCAGTCCCTTTTCGAACCGAATAAGGGAAAATATGCATCTGGGAAAATCCGATTTCGCTGCAAAAATCATAGGATTCCTGAAACTCTGTCTCGGTTTCTCCGCTGAATCCCACCATCAAGTCGGTGGTAATTGCCACATCGGAAAAATGTTCCCGCAGCAGTGCCACGGCGGTTCGATATTCTTCTGCAGTATACCGCCGCCGCATCCGTTTCAGGGTTGCATTACATCCGCTTTGCAAGGACATGTGAAACTGAGGGCAAAGCTTGTATAACTGCTTGGCTCGGCGGACAAACTCCTCATTGATGGTAATCGGCTCTAGAGAACCCAACCGCACTCTCTCAATGCCTTCTACCTGATGCACCGCCTCAATCACATCCATAAGCGAAACATCCTCGTCCAAATCCTTGCCGTAAGAGCCGATATGAATACCGGTCAGCACTACCTCGCCATAGCCTGCCTTTCCCAACGCCTCGGCCTCTTTGCAAATATTAGAAAGCGAGCGGGAACGCACCGGACCTCTGGCATAGGGAATCATACAGTAGGAACAAAAGTTGTTACAGCCGTCCTCAATTTTTAGATTTGCGCGCACCCGACTCCGGTTTTGGGCAATACCTAGTTCTTCATACGCGGTTTCCTGCAAAATATCCTCCACCGCATAGGTCGGTATGCCCTCTATAGCAAGTTCTGCAAGGGTTACCATGCGGTTTCGATATTTGTTTCCAATCAGAATATCAATCTCCAAATCCTTTGCCAGCGTCTCACCCTCTGTCTGGGCAAGACAGCCACAGACCGCCACCTTTGCCCCGGGATTTTCCCGACGGACACGCCGAATCAGCTGCCGGCTTTTTTTTGCACCTGTTCCGGTAACGGTGCAGGTGTTAATTACAATCACATCGGCATCGCAGGTAGTCTCTGTTACCGTGTGCCCGGCCTTGCGAAACAGCTCTGCCATGGCTTCGCTTTCATATAAATTTGTTTTACATCCCAGCGTCAAAAACCGAACCTGCATCACTGTCGCCTCCTGCCTTTTTTGCTCATAAAATTCAAGATTTTGCGTCTTTTTTATCTAAATATCCAATTTGCATAAATATAGGGAAATGAAATTATGGAAATATTATATATTTTTTCATTGACTAATGCAAGAAAAAAATATATAATTTTATTGGAAGAAATCAACTATTTTTTAGGAGGTTGAATGAAATGAAAACTTTTTATATACTCTTGGATTCGATTAACGATGTCAAAGCATTTGTGAACGCATCCACTAAATACGATTTTGAGATCGACCTTTCCTCTGGAAGATATGTTGTAGATGCAAAATCTATTATGGGTATCTTTAGCTTGGATTTGAGCAAACCTATTAAGGTAGAAGTACACAGCGATGACTGTGATGCATTGCTTAAAGACCTTGCCCCCTTCATCCAGGACTAATTCATCATGATGATTTTAAAATCCTGCTGCCGCAGGATTTTATTATCTTATCATTCAGGAGGTGCTTATGCAAAACCCCTTTATGGCTGAGGCTCTGCGTGAGGCTCGCACTGCATTGGCTGCCGGTGAGATTCCGGTAGGTGCGGTGATCGTCAGAAACGGTGAGATTATCTCCCGGGGTCACAACCTCAGGGAAACAGAGCATAATGCCCTTTTGCATGCTGAAATTGTCGCCATCGACCGTGCCTGCAAGGCCATCGGCTCCTGGCGGCTTTCTGACTGTGACCTATATGTCACTTTGGAGCCATGTGCCATGTGTGCAGGCGCCATTGCACAGGCAAAACTCCGACGGGTATATTTTGGGGCATATGACCCAAAAGGCGGATTTGCAGTCTCCAACGCCGCACTCTTCTCCCATCCCGGGTTGATGCACAAGCCCGACTGCTACTGCGGCATTATGGAGGAAGCATGTTCATCCCTGCTTGGTGAATTTTTTGATATCCTGCGTAGCCAGGACACTATTTTGAAAAAATAAACATTAATATACAATAGGAGGTTATTTGAAATGGCAAAGAAATTTGTATACCTTTTTAAAGAAGGCGATGCTTCCATGAGAGAACTCCTTGGCGGTAAAGGTGCAAACCTCGCTGAGATGACCAAAATCGGTCTTCCTGTTCCTCAGGGTTTCACCGTTTCTACCGAGGCATGTACCCAATACTATGAGGACGGCCGCAAAATCAGCGAAGAAATTCAGGCTGAAATTATGGAGAACATTGCTAAGATGGAAGAAATCTGCGGCAAGAAGTTCGGTGACAAGGAGAATCCTCTTCTGGTTTCTGTTCGTTCCGGTGCAAGAGCATCCATGCCTGGTATGATGGATACCATTTTGAACCTGGGTTTGAATGAAGATGTTGTAGAGGCAATGTCTGCAAAATCCGGTAACCCCAGATGGGCTTGGGACTGCTACAGAAGATTTATCCAGATGTACTCTGATGTTGTTATGGAGGTTGGCAAAAAATACTTTGAACAACTGATTGACGAGATGAAAGAGACAAAGGGTGTAACCCAGGATATCGACCTTACCGCTGAGGACCTGAAGGTTTTGGCAGGCCAGTTCAAGGAAGAATACAAAAATAAGATTGGTAAAGACTTCCCTGCTGACCCCAAGGAACAGTTGATGGGTGCAGTAGAAGCCGTATTCCGCTCTTGGGACAACCCCCGTGCAAATGTTTACCGTCGTGACAATGATATCCCTTATTCCTGGGGTACTGCTGTTAATGTACAGATGATGGCATTTGGTAACATGGGCGACGACTGTGGTACCGGTGTTGCATTTACCCGTGACCCTGCTACCGGCGAACCCGGATTGATGGGCGAATTCCTGGTAAACGCACAAGGTGAAGATGTGGTTGCCGGTGTTCGTACTCCGATGCCAATTGCACAGATGGCTGAAAAATTCCCGAATGCATATAATGAGTTTGAAAAAGTCTGCAAGATTTTGGAAGACCACTACAGAGATATGCAGGATATGGAATTTACCATTGAGAACGAAAAACTTTACATGCTCCAGACCAGAAACGGTAAGAGAACTGCAAAGGCAGCGCTCAAGATTGCTTGTGACCTGGTTGACGAGGGCATGATTGACAAGAAAAAAGCTGTTGCTATGATCGACCCGAGAAACTTAGACACCCTGCTCCATCCGCAGTTTGATGCAAAGGCGCTCAAGGCTGCAACTCCCATGGGCAGAGGTCTTGGCGCATCCCCCGGTGCAGCTTGCGGTAAGATTGTCTTTACTGCAGAAGATGCTGAGGCTTGGAACGCAAGAGGCGAGAAGGTGATTCTGGTTCGTCTGGAAACCTCTCCTGAGGATATCACCGGTATGAAGGCAGCTCAGGGTATCCTGACCGTTCGTGGCGGTATGACCTCTCACGCAGCCGTTGTTGCCCGTGGTATGGGTACCTGCTGCGTATCCGGTAGTGGCGAGATCAATATGGATGAAGAAAACAAGAAGTTCACTCTCTCCGGCAAGACCTACACCGAGGGTGACTGCATCTCCATCGACGGTTCCACCGGTAATATTTATGACGGCATCATCCCCACCGTTGACGCTGAAATCGCAGGTGAGTTCGGTAGAATTATGCAGTGGGCTGACGAGTTTAGAACCCTGAAGGTTCGTACCAACGCAGACACTCCTGCCGATGCAAAGAAAGCAAGAGAGCTGGGCGCTGAAGGTATCGGTCTGTGCCGTACCGAGCACATGTTCTTTGAGGCTGAGAGAATTGCGGCATTCCGCGAAATGATTTGTGCTGACACCGTAGAAGAAAGAGAAGCAGCGCTGGAGAAGATTTTGCCCTACCAGCAAGGCGACTTTGAGAAAATCTACGAAGCACTCGAGGGTAACCCTGTTACCATTCGTTTCCTTGACCCGCCTCTTCATGAGTTTGTTCCTACCGAAGAAGCTGATATTGCGGCTCTGGCTAAAGCACAGGGCAAGAGTGTTGAGGACATCAAGGCTCTTATCGCATCTCTGCATGAATTTAACCACATGATGGGGCAGCGTGGTTGCCGTTTGACAGTCACCTATCCGGAAATCGCTAAGATGCAGACAAAGGCTGTTATCCGTGCGGCTATCAATGTAAAGAAAGCGCATGCTGACTGGAATGTGGTTCCTGAAATTATGATTCCTCTGCCCGGTGAGCTGAAGGAATTTAAGTATGT
>JAZOWR010000009.1:0-1618 GCA_045659345.1 Ructibacterium sp. | reverse complement strand
GAATGTTTAAGTCGATCTACCTGTCTTTCTGCAGATGTAGGTGCAGCACTTGATCCGAACTTTCCTGATGTGAGTGAAAAAAGAAATTCGCCATTGCTTAATTGCGGCATTCTGTTGACCAAATATACCGGTTCCCGTGGTAAGGGTGGAGCCAGTGACGCAAACGCCGAACTGATTGCAAGAATTCGTAAAATATTTAACGATAATCAGGTTCATTGGCAAATTGGAGAACTTGGTAAGGTAGATATTGGCGGGGGAGGAACCATTGCTCAATTTGTTGCTAATTTAGATATGGATGTTATCGATGCAGGTGTACCGCTTTTATCCATGCATTCTCCTTTCGAAATTGCAGGAAAATTAGACATTTATATGACCTACAAAGGATATCTGGAATTTTATCGTCATAACTAATCCATGTGTATGTCCTGTTGAATTTTGGGGCATTCTTTACATGAGGTGAAATTTATGTTTAAAGGTAAAATTACGGTTGTGGGAGCCGGTAATGTCGGTTCCACGCTTGCGTATACTTTGATGCTGAGCGGATTGGTTTCTGAAATTGTAATTATTGACATCAATCGCGATAAGGCAGAAGGGGACGCCATGGATATGAACCATGGTCTTTGCTTTGTCAGTCCTGTAAAAATCAATGCAGGTAGTTATCAGGATATTAAAGGTAGTGATATGGTTATCATTACCGCCGGTGCAAGTCAAAGAGAGGGAGAGAAGCGTACAGACTTGCTCAAACGCAATGCGGATATTTTCCGGGATATCATTGACAGTGTGCTTAAATATTGTAATGATGACACCATTTTAATGGTTGTCACAAATCCGGTTGATATTCTGACCTATATCACATACCGAATATCCGGATTTTCTAAAAAGCATGTCATAGGTTCCGGAACGGTACTTGATACTGCGCGGCTAAAGTTTTTACTTGGTGAACACACCAATATTGATGTAAGAAATGTTCACACTTATATTATTGGTGAACACGGTGATTCTGAGGTGGCTGCGTGGAGTGTTACCAATGTGGCAGGAATGAGTGTAGACGAGTATTGTAACAATAGCGGTTCCTGTGATTCTATGGAAATCTGTAAAGAAACCTTTTATAACAAAACTAAAAATGCGGCGTATGAAATTATCGAAAAAAAAGGGGCAACCTACTACGCAATCGCACTGGCGGTTCGTCGCATTGTTGAGAGTATCATTGGAAACGAGAACTCTATTCTCACCATATCCAGTCTTTTTGAGGGTGAGTATGGCATTCGTGATATTTGTTTAAGTGCTCCAACCATTGTGGGGAGTAACGGGGCAGAACACATTTTAGAAGTAGACTTTTCAGAAGAAGAATTGGAGGGACTTAAGCGTTCTTCTCAAACATTAAAACAACTTGCAAAGGAGATTGGTTTTTGATGAAAAAACTTCGTATTTCCGGAATCGAGCCGGAGTCCATTGTCGATGGACCCGGCATTCGCTATACTGTATTTGTCCAGGGGTGTCCGCATCATTGCGAGGGTTGCCATAATCCCCAAACCCACGCATTTGACGGCGGTCGTATGATTGCAATGGAAAAAATCCTGGATGAAATCAAAATGAATCCGTTGCTCTCCGGAGTTAC
>JAZOWR010000008.1:0-2785 GCA_045659345.1 Ructibacterium sp. | reverse complement strand
GTACCCGCTTCAGCCATTCTTTTGCCGGTGCACTGGCGGTAAGCTGTGTGCCGGGGTAGTAGACCTTTGCAATATAGGGCGCTCCTTCTTCCAAATCTTGCAGCGAATACAAATCATCGCCACCGGATATCTCCAGTCTGAAATCTCCTGCCGGCCTCGGTGCAACTTGAATGCCACCTTCTGGCCAACCGAAATCTGTTGAATTCTTTGTGATTGTATACCCACTTAAATAGGTAACAGTCAGATTTGCCTCAAACTTCTCACCCATCTTTAACGGGACATCAACACTGCCGCTGAAACCCTCGTGGGTAATGGGATACTCCTGACCGTTAATATAATAGCTTCCCTGGTATTTTGGGTTGCCCAAGAGATCGGAAGAAATCAGTTTTCCAGTCTTGGCATCCTTCATACCGAAGCTGACCTTGTAGTCACCTTCGTAAAGGGCCTGGGGGTCTACTGTATTTCCTGCAGCATCGGTAAACACAAAATCCAGATCCGCATCCGGTTCGTAATATACCTCCACACTGGTCGCTGTACCTGTGTACTCAATATTGTAGGTACCTGCAGCGCAATCCGCATAAGTAACCATCATGCCCTGCAAAGAGGTATCTGGGACACTCTTGTAATCTCCTGCGCCCTTGGTAGAATATTGGGTCTGTTGTGTACCAATCTGTTTACCAACAGAGCCGCCGGTGATTTTCAGATCGGCAATATTTTCACCCTGTACAAACACAATCAGCTTACTCATGGAAATATCAAATTCCATTGTGTTGCCTGAGATACGGCTCTTTGGCAAAGTGTCTCTACCAAATATCTGATTGCACATCACTGTCAGCGTAGACAGCACATCCGCCGTATTTACTGCTTGTTTTTTGACAAAATACTCCGACTCCGCTGTATTGGGTATGCACGCATCAGAGCCGATACCTAAGTACATAACGGTCATATTCTTGCCAGCTTGTTCCTGGATACGGTTATCCAATTCTTTTTTTGTTCTGTCCTTAGACAAACCGTTTCCGTTTTTAGAAAATGTACCGCCGTCCGTTAAGACAATCAGATATTTTTTGCTGGCTTGGATCGTTTGCAATCCATTAATTGCACAATCAATACTCTCAATCGGGGTACCACTGGCATCAGCCGTAAAGATGTCCCGAATCGTAGATGCCTGCGATGCATCTGTGATCTGCAACGGATTTTCCATAGTGTATTCCTTGCCGCCTGCCGTAATAGGCCACATAGGATAAATCTGCAGCACATCGCCTGCATTAAGCATAGAGGCAAATACCTCCATGGCATAGGTCGCCCGGCACCATGCTTGATCTCCATCATCATACATAGAACCGGAGTTGTCGAAAACAATTGCAATCGCTCTCGATTCACTGGTTTTTCCGGATGCATAGACCTTTGGCGGTTCTGTAAACATACATGTGAGCAACAGAAGCACCACGAGGATCATGCTTATATGTCTCTTCACAAAAATCCTCTCCTCTTTATCCCCAACACTTTAGGACTTGTTATTTTTCTTTTACAAATTCAGTGCCGTCAATAAAGATGGAGCTGCCATCCTTTTTGAAACTCTTGACCCAATCGTAACTCAAGCCCAGCAGGCTATAGGTAATGGTGATCTCACCATCTTCAATCAGGTATTCGCCCTCAACATCGATTCCAAAAGCAGACACCTCAACCTTATTATCATCCTTAAAGGTGAAACTCTGCTCGATCAGTCCTTCTTTGCTGGTATATGTGCCTTTCAATGTTGTGGTACATGCCGTTAATGTACACACCATCAGACAAACCAGCAGTAAGGCAGCTATGATCTTTTTGAATGCATTCTTCTGTTTCATACGGTTCTCTCCTTTTTTCCGCCATACCACATAATCCGCATTATGTGGTAAAGCAATTAATTTAGATTATCTCCAATTTCTCAGATTAACGTAAATTATATAATACTTACCACAGAAAATCAAGTGTTCGCTAATGGAAAACGGCGATTAATGTCGAACGCAGCACCTACTACATAAATTATAACATCACAAATGCACCCTCATTCACGTCAAAAAAATGAGGGTGTGGTTTTGTGCGCCTAAATATACAAAATAGGTGTATTCCTCATATGCACCGCATTTGTTATTACCACATAATGCGGATTATGTGGTTTTTCTTTTATCTAAACAACTAGCCCAAGGCGTTCAATCTTGCGACGATGCTCAGTACCGGTAGTCATGATATAGATGCGGGTAGTGTTGATAGAGCTGTGACCAAGGATGTCGGCAAGCTTGGCAATGTCCTTTTCGATGCCATAGAAGGTTCGTGCGAAGAGTTTACGCAGATTGTGCGGAAACACCTTGGATGACTTTACCCCGGCGATCTCACACAGCTTCTTCATGGCAGACCAGATATTGCTGCGGTTCAACGGTTTGCCGGTACGAGTAACAAAGATTGCTCCGGTTGTAATATTGTGCTTCCTGGCGTAGTTCAACAGAACATTCTTCAACTTACCCGGAACGAGGATCGTCCGGGTTTTGTTTTTGCAGTCCACGGTTACCTCGCCATACCGAATCGCCTCAACAGTAAAATACCGCAACTCTGACACACGAATACCCGTACCGCAGATTGTTTGGATTACCAGGTTTAATTGCTCATTTTTCTTGGATGCCGCCAGTAACCGCAGATATTCGGTCTTGGACAGTTCCTTGTCCTCAGCACAATAAGTCTGCCGCTGGGTACGGATGTTCTTCACCTTGCAGTTGGGTAGACCCAGGAAATCCAACAAGCTATTGACGCT
>JAZOWR010000007.1:0-9213 GCA_045659345.1 Ructibacterium sp. | reverse complement strand
GGTTTTATTTATTGGTATCTCCAGTGGTGCAAGCATTATGGTGGCTCAGTATTTTGGGGCAAAAAACCGTGAAAGCCTGTCCCGTACCATAGGTAACTGTATTACGGTAACTGCCATTGCTTGTGTGAGTCTGATCGTGATAGCAGCACCGTTTATCCGACCGATTCTGACGATGCTTAATACACCGGAAAGCATTATTGACGGATGTGCAAATTACTTATTGATTTCTCTTGTCGGCATTGCGGGTATGGCGTATTACAATATCTTAAGCGGTGTGATACGAGGAATGGGTGATTCCTTTTCGGCGCTTTTGTTTCTGCTTGTAGCAACGGTTTTGAATATTGGTCTGGATATTTTCTTTGTTGCTGTTGTGCAGATGGGCGTTGCCGGAGTAGCACTTGCCACTGTGATTGCTCAGATTGTTTCAGCCATTCTTTGCTTTATCAAACTTTCTAAGATGAACGAACACTTTGATTTTGGCTGGAAGTTTTTAAGACCTGTTGGGTCGTATGTTAAGACTCTTGTCAAATTGGGATTTCCGTCCGGAATGACCCAGGCGATTATGTCTTCTGCTATGATCATTGTGCAGTCTTTGACCAACCAGTTCGGAGAACTGTTTATCGCAGCTAATGTAGTGATTATGCGTGTGGACGGTTTTGCCATGATGCCGAACTTCTCTTTTGGCATGGCGTTGACCACCTATGCGGGACAGAATGTAGGAGCAGGTCTTTATGACAGGGTAACCAAAGGAGCAAAACAGGGAACATTAATTGCTGTGGCGTGTTCTACTTTCATTACTACTATTATTCTGCTGTTTGGCAAAGGCTTGATGAGCGTCTTTACCGACACGCCGGAACTGGTGGAGTTGAGTTACCGATTGATGAAGATTCTGGCGGTTGGTTATATAGCGATGGCGGTAACCCAGAGCTTTTCCGGCATCATGCGGGGTGCAGGGGATACCATGACGTCAATGTGGATTTCCTTGATCACTACCGTCTTTGTTCGTGTTCCGATTGCTTACGGAATATCCTATCTTACAAGAACGCCTGAACTTCCTCATGGACAAAACGAATGTATCCAGATTTCACTTCTCTTATCATGGGTGCTGGGAGCGATTGTGACAACCATTTTCTATGCCCGCGGTAAATGGAAGACTAAGGCGATTCAATAAAACCTAATTAGGTATTGAATTTGTAGATAATACAGATGAGAGCTTCTTAAAATGAATAACAAAAAAATCCTTGGCTTAGCCAAGGATTTTTATTCTTTAAAGCTCGACTCGATTTTGAATTTTGCCGGTGAAAAATGCCTGAATGTTAGATACGATAACTCCAAGGCAGCGGTTGCGTGCCTCGTACGAACCCCACGCCATATGCGGGGTCAGACAGACCTGTGGCAAATCCTTGATTTGATAAAACGGATGGGTTTGGGGGAAGGGTTCTACCGTATAAACATCTGATCCAAACCCTCCGATTTTACCGCTTATTACTGCATCAACAATTGCTTGTTCATCGGTGACTGCTCCACGGGCAGCGTTAACTAAAATGACACCATCTTTCATGGTTGCAATGCGTGCAGCATCAATCAGATTTCTGGTAGAGGGGGTTAGCGGAGTATGCAAGGTGATGATATCAGACTCCTTGCAAAGAGTATTGATATCGGTGCAAGCATAACCCTCTGTCGGCGTTTGCTTGCAGGCAAGCACCTTGCAGCCAAGTGCTTTGGCAACGGTTGCTACCTTAGTACCAATATTGCCAAGTCCTACAACACCCCAGGTTAAACCGGCAAGCTCATGATAGACCGGAGTCAGGCGGTTGGCAATCCCGGAGGAGGAGTAGGCGCCGGTTTTTATAAAGTCAGTGTATGACGAAAGGTGTACCGAAAGGGCGAGCACCATAGCAAGGGTGAGCTGTGCCACACTGTTTGACGAATAATCCGGAACATTGCAGACGGCAATGCCGTGTTCATTACAAAATGCAGTGTCAATGTTATCAAACCCGGTTGCAGCCACACAAATCAATTTTAGGTTTTTAGCCCCGGAGAGGTTTTCTCCGTTTAGTTTAATTTTATTAAGCACCAGAACATCACTGTCTGCAATCCGCTCAGCGACCAGTTCCGGCGGAGTGGAGGGATAACAAAGACATTCGCCGAGCTCCTCCAAAGGTTTTAAAGATAAATCCTTGCCTAGTGTCTCAGCATCAAGAACCGTAATTTTCATAGTTGCCTCCAATAAAAGTATCCCGATTCAGTGGTGAATCGGGATAAAATGTTCTTATAACTGTTTGGTTTGTTTATCGTCGCTTGCAGAATATGCGGATTCGACGATCTTTTGCAGAGCAATCGCTTCCTCAGCGGTGATCGCAGGTGCGGTGTCATTGAGAATAGCATTGCTGAAGGATTCTACTTCCTTGGTGTACATGTTGCCAAAGGTGACATCCAGTTTCATCGGAACCGGTTCGTTTCGATCTTGGCTTGCATCATAACCGAGGGAATCGTCAGAAATAAGGACATCCACATTACCGCCCTCTACCTGGCTAACAGTACCTTCTGCCAGAATACTGCCCTTGGTTCCGTAGAACTCAAGTCTGCATCTTGCAGCAGCATCCGGAATGTTAAAGTTAGCATCTACAAACGCAAATGCACCGTTGTCCATCTTCATGACGATAGCAGAGGAATCGTCTGCATTGTACTGGAAGGTTTGAGTTCCGGCAAAACCGGTGACTTCTTTTGCCTGCAGACCGGAAATGTATTGCAAAAGGTCAATACAGTGGATACCCATATCCATCAGTGCGCCGCCGCCCGAGAGAGCCTTGTTCTGACGCCAGTTGCCGGGGATATCCGGATACCAACAGGTCAGCTGACCACGCATGGATACGATATCGCCAATCTTACCTTCTTCTATAATTTTTTTCATCTCCTGATGATAGGAATGGAATCGCATCATCAAGCCAACAGCCAGTTTTACGCCTTCCTTTTTGCAGACATCAGCAATTTCCTGAGACTCCTCGCAGGTCAGTGCCATAGGCTTTTCGAGCAGAATATGTTTTTTTGCCTTAGCAGCCGCAAATGCCTGCTCTTTGTGACAGAATACGGGAGAAGCAATGTAGACAGCTTGAATCTCATCAATGGCAAGCAGGTCCTCTACATTGTCAAATGCGTATTTTGCGTTGTATTTTTCCTTTACTCTTTCTGCAGCCTCCTTGTTTGCATCCATAACCGCAACCAACTCAGCGTTCTCGGCGAGCATCATGCCCGGGATGGTTCTGCGGTCTGCGATACCGCCGCAACCAATCACTCCCCATTTAATTTTCATGGCGGGGTCTCCTTTCTGTATATAAAAATTTTATTATTTGTTCTTTGCCAGTGCCTTTGCGGGTTACAAAACCGCAAAGGGTGGTATCAAAAAATGTATCTGCAAGTAAAAATTATAGCATTGGCAAGAAGGAAAGTCAACAAAAATATCCATAATTTATAAAATGCTTTGTCGATAAGCAGTGGGCGAAAAACCGGTGTGTTGCTTAAATGCCCGCGAGAAGATATGAATGGAGGAATACCCAAGGGCGTCAGAAATTTCGCTAACTGACATGGCGTTTTCACGCAGAAGTTTTTTTGCCTCCCGAATTTTCAAAAAATTATAGTGCTCCATGGGACTTGAGCTGGTGTGTTCTTTAAAAATCTTGCTCAATTGGGATTTTCCTAACATAAAATGCTCACACACCTCTTTTAAGGTGAGAGGCTGATACAAATTTTCTTTGAGATAATCTACAATCATCTCTGCGATTGAAGTTTCGGCTATAGCACGGGCGCTTTCGGTACCGCGTATATTTACGCCAGAGGTGGAATCACAACGCATCAGTTTAATCAAAAACTCGGTAAAATAGCATTGCATCAGCTGAGTAGAGCCAAACGGGGCGTTTGAAAAATCAAGATTACTTTTGTCGGAGTAAGAGTCGGGAAGCTTGCCCAACGCATTCTTTGCCTCTTCGATAAACAGGGTTAATAAGGTCTTGGCTGTTTTATCTAAAGTAAAGGTCTTTTTGCGAAAAAAATCAATCGCAGAATCGTCGTTAACAGAAAAAGAAATGACCAGCATATCATTAGAAACCTTGTTGTTTGATGCATGGGCGTGGATCTCCATGGGCTCATGAAAAATAGCCTGCCCCTGCTCTAAGTTGCATGCAATACCGTTAGTAATCGCAAGAATTTCTCCTCTGTCAACATAAACCATCTCCCAAAAGTTGTGCCTTTCCGGTGTGTGGGAAAAGTCTTTGCTAAATTCAAAGTAATAAATGCTATGAAATCCCTGGATGCAAAATTCGTTGAGAATAGGCTGCATCTCATACATAGAAATCATCCCCTGCGGAAAAATTGGTAAATATACAAGAAAGATTGTTAAATACAATCGACTGTTTATAATAATATAATAAAATTATTAAAAAATCAATACTTTATAAAAAAATAGAGGAGGAAAAAACGATGAATGTACTGGCAGTAGGATGTCATCCGGACGATATCGAGATTTCCTGTTGCGGAACTCTTGCAAAATGTGTGAAGCGCGGTGACAAGGTCACGGTTTGTCATGTTTGCAACGGGGATATGGGGCACGAAATTATACAGCCGCCTGAATTAAGAGAGATTCGTATTGGTGAGGCAAAGAAGGCAGGAGCACTCGCCGGCATCGAGGTTGTGACCTTGGATATTGGTGATTTGTTACCAAACGGCTGTGATATTGCGCAGCGTGACCAGTTGATAGCGTTAATCAAAAAGGTGCAGCCGGATTTCATCATTACGCACAGCCCTACCGACTATATGCCGGACCATCGGGCGGTTTCTAAACTGGTGTTTGATGCATCTTTTGCGGCAAGCTGTCCCCATTACGGTGCAGAGGGCAAGACTGCTGTGGTTCCGATTTTCTATATGGACAACTTGGCGGGTATGAATTTTAATCCCACTGAATATGTAGATATCACAGATGAGATCGAATTAAAAATTGAGATGCTGGAATGTCACGAGAGCCAGCTTAAATGGATGCGTGACCATGACCATATTGATTTTGCAGAGTTTGTTCGCACCTGCTCGAGATTCCGTGGTTTACAGTGCGGTGTTGACTATGCAGAGGCATTTTGTCAGGAACTGGTATGGCCCAAAGTTGTAGCAAAGAGGTTGTTGCCATGAAAAAAGTAGCATGTGTTGGAATTCTGGTTGCAGATGTTATGGTAGAGCCGGTGACAGGGCTTCCCAATCCGGGCGGTTTGCTTCCGGTTAACTCGATTACCGTACATAACGGCGGAAACGCAATGACGGCGGCAATCAATTTAAAGAAAATGGGAATCGAGTCCTCCATGGTTGGCATGGTTGGAGACGATATGTTTGGGGAATTTCTTAAAAAACGCCTTGAGAATGCAGGCGTAAATACAGACGGTTTAAAGACGGAGCAAAAAACCCAGACATCGGCATCTGTGGTTGTTATTGACCAAAGCGGCGAGCGTTCTTTCTTGCATTGCAAGGGCGCAAATGCAGTGCTTAGAGAAGAAGATATCAATTTGGAAGCCGTTGATAAGTGCGACATGGTTTTTGTGACCGGCAGCTTTTTGATGGATTGTTTTGACGGTGTCGGAACCATGAATTTTCTGAAAAAGTGCAAGGAGATGGGCAAGACAACATTTTTGGATGTTTGCTGGGATGCCTCCGGTCGCTGGGGCGAGCTTTTGGATATGGCGATGCCCTATATCGACTATCTGATGCCAAGTATTGACGAGGCAATTTTGATTGCTGGCAAGGAAGAGCCGGATGAAATTGCGCAGGTCTTTATGGATAAGGGCGTTAAGAATGTAATCATCAAGCTTGGCAGCAAAGGCAGCTATCTCAGAAAAGAGGGAGAGACGAAAGGACAGGTGTTCCCGCCGTTTTATGTGGAACATCCCGTGGATACCACCGGTGCAGGCGATAGCTTTTGTTCCGGATTCCTTGCAGCATTTGCAGCCGGAAAAGAACCGGAGGAATGTATGGTATTTGCCAATGCTACCGGTGCACAGTGTGTAACCGCTATGGGTGCTACCACCGGTATTAAGACATTTGACGAAACCATGGAGTTTATTCGTACATACAAAAAGGCGTAATTGCCGATAAAATATAATATACTTGAAAGGAGTATGAAATATGGATTTTTTAAGTACAGTAAAAGGTAGTTTATTGGAAGGGTTCTATCCCAAGGGTTGGGACCTGAAGAAGATTGACGAATGTTGTGAAAAGGGCGTTGCACGCGAGGATTTCTGGCACAAGGATTTCAATCCCATTGCATGTGAGAATATCTATGAATTTGATACCCTGATGGGTCACGAAATTGCAATGCAGATTAAGATCGCCCGTGAAAAGGGAGAGAAACTGGCTATGATTCTGCCGGTAGGTCCGATGGGCATGTATCGCTGGGCTGTGTACTTCCTGAATGCTTGGAATGTAAAGTGCGACCATGTATACACATTCAATATGGATGAATGGGCAGACAGCGAAGGTAACACACTCCCCAATGACAATCCTGCTTCATTTGAATATAGCATGAAACAGGCGTTCTTTGACAAGCTGGGAGAGAACACCATTCCTCCGTCTCAGCGTAATTTTGCAACCAAAGATAATCTTCCTACTTACCCCGAGAAGATTGCGGCACTGAAAGCAGAGGGTGCAAAACTGGTGCTGGTATTCGGTATCGGAAGAATGTGTCACATTGCTTTCTGGGAACCGCAGTTTGCTGATGACTATGCATCGGTAGACGAGTGGAAACAACAGTGCTACAGAATCGGTGCAAAATTGCATCCGTTGACCATTGAACAGAATGCGATTACTTCGTTTAAGAGCCGTACCACTCTTGTTCCCTGCAGTGCAAACACCATAGGCCCCGGTCTGTTCTTGCAGGCAGATTACATTATCGGTGGTTGCGACGGTGCTCTGGGCAGAGGCATGGGTTGGCAAGGAATGAGTTTCCTGACCACGCTCCACTACGGCCCTGACATGAACATTACCTCTACTTTTATGCCGACCCTTCCGGGCAAGCTGTTCTATCTGGAGGAGTTAGCAGGTCCTTTAACTGCAGAATGTAACTAATCATATACTTTTGGTGCAGGAGGTGATACCTATGAAACTAATCTTTGCTGCAGATATGTCCTTTAACTATATAACCGACGGATTTCCCGGAAAAGAAGCTGCAATTGCAGCGATGAAAGAGCCGGCAGAGCTGTTTGCAAAGGCGGACTTTTCCATGGTGAACCTGGAAAATATCCTTGGTAAGAGAGAGGATGGTTCTGCAATTTTAAAATGTGGACCGAACCTAATAGCTGATGATGACTTTATCGGATATATTCACGCGCTTAACCCTACCGTTGTGGGTATGGCAAACAATCACACCATGGACTGGTCTGAGGACATCTTTTATCATACAGCGGACATGCTTAAAGACAGTGGATATATCTGTATCGGTGCGGGCAAAAATGTAGAAGAAGCCTATCTGCCTGCAGTACTTGAAAAGAATGGCATTAAGGTTGCTATCGTTGCCGTTTGTGAAAACGAGTTTGGTACTGCCAAGGTAGATGCGCCCGGTACTGCCGGATATCATCTTGGAAGAGTGAGCCATGCGATTATGGATGCTCGCAAAGACGGTGCACTCCCGATTGTTTATTTTCACGGCGGTAACGAAACCAATCCGTTCCCGTCCCCCGGCAAGGTAGATCTTTACCGACACTTCATTGATATGGGTGCAGAAGCGGTGATTGCAATGCACACCCACTGCCCTCAGGGTTTTGAAGTCTATAACGGGAAACCGATTGTCTATAGCATGGGCAACTTCTTTTTCCCGCATGCCGCACAAAAACAGTTGTCTTGGTATTATGGCTACATGAGTGAGCTCAACATTACCGCAAGCGGCACAGAGCTCACCATTTATCCCTATAAGTTTGACAGAGAAAAAGTAACCATGCTGCAAGGCGACGAAAAGAAGGAGTTTCTTGCTTACATGGATATCCTGAATCAGCCGATTGATAAACCGGCAGAACTTCAAGCGTGGTTTGACAGCTGGTGTATGATTTCAACCTCTGCGAAACGGCTTGCCCAATTTGATGCGGAGTTAATCAATGATGGCAAGACAGCGGATATTGCGGCATTTAAAAATTTGTTTAATTGCGAAGCACATAACGAACTCATTGCCAACACCATGCGTCTGGTTTATGAATCCCGGGTGGAAGAAGCAAAAGCAGGTGTAGAAAAACTGCAAAAACTTCGGAATATGGAACGCATCTAAAAGACTGCCTTTAGCTAGGTATAGAAAAAAGGACGATTGCCTTGGCAATCGTCCTTTTTGTTAGTCATTATTTAAAATTATTCCTTTCCATTCCAGCAATAGGTGCACAATTGACACGGCTCTAAGCCAATGGATTGAATCATGCCCTCCAGAGATTGAAACTCCAGTGATGTAAAGTGAAATTTATCAGCAATGGTTTTGCGGAGCTTTTTGCCTCGCTCGGTAGAGGAGTCGCTGTATTCCTCCAGATGATTTAAGCCTTCTTCGCCTTCCAGCTCCATAATGGTTTTTCTGGTAATTAACTCCATAGGATCGGTTGCGCGAGAGAAGTTAAGGTATTTACAGCTATACATAATCGGTGGGCAGGCAGAGCGCATATGTACAGCTTTGGCACCGTGAGAGTAAAGAAAATCCACCGTTTCGCGCAGCTGAGTTCCGCGGACAATAGAGTCATCTACAAACAACAGGCTCTTATCCTGAATCAGGTCATGGATAGGAATTTGCTTCATCTTGGCAATTTTGTTTCGTTCCTTCTGACGGGTGGGAGTGAAACTTCTTGCCCATGTTGGTGTATACTTAATAAACGGACGGGCAAAGGGAATACCGCTTTGGTTGGAATAACCAATGGCATGGGGAGTTCCTGAATCCGGTACGCCACTTACATAATCAACGCCCTCAGCATTTCCGGTTTCGGCATCATGCTGTGCCATAATCTGACCGTTGCGGTTACGCATGGTTTCTACATTTATACCCTCGTAGGTAGAGGTAGGATAGCCATAATAGGTCCAAAGAAAAGAACAGATTTTCATCTCCTTGTTTGGTGCTGCCAACTGCTTCACGCCGTCAAGGGTTATCTCTATAATTTCGCCGGGACCAAGTTCTATTTCGTCAGTATATCCCAGCTTTTGATAAGCAAAGGACTCAAA
>JAZOWR010000006.1:0-2370 GCA_045659345.1 Ructibacterium sp. | reverse complement strand
CCTGCCGCACAGGATGCACTTTCGGATTGCCCGTTGTTTGTCGGACGGACGCAGCTTAAAACGGACGACGTTATCGGAAAAGAATTGACCCTTATCGGGTTCGATTACGCCGTAAAACGCAAAGACGCTGTCGTTGACGGTGTAAAGTCGAAAGTGCCCATCATCTCCAGCATCACGGGCAAGCCGGAAAAATATGGAGTGGGCATTTTCGCGGAATACCCTGATAAGTACTACAGTGCCGGTACGGTCGGCACTAAACTGTTCGACAGCCTTTGCCGGACTGCGAAAGCGGGTGCGGTAAAGACAAGCGCCATGTTGGCTGCTTCCGGCGGTATCGTAATCCGCTTTACACGACCCAACGGGAAGCAGTATATCAGCGTCGAACCCATTCGCCGCG
Source organism: Ructibacterium sp. (assembly GCA_045659345.1). Lineage (GTDB taxonomy): Bacteria > Bacillota > Clostridia > Monoglobales > Monoglobaceae > Ructibacterium. The sequence continues at coordinate 1,973 of JAZOWR010000006.1, read as the reverse complement.
GCAGTTACAAGGGTTAGTCTACTCAAATAGACGAGGAGAATATTATTTCTCCTCGTCTATTGTTATGCCATGAAAGGATTAGATAGAAATGGCAAGAAAAGTCAAAAAAGAGCAAGAATGGGTATACGCAAAAAGAGCGTTACCAAAAAGAAAATCTTCAAAACCAACTAAGGCAGAGGAATACGCACAAATATCGTATGAAGATTTACGCAACGAAAAAAGTGTAAAAGAGTTGGAAAAAATCTACACTACATTACGCAAAGGTTATACCACAAGGAAAAAGACTCTCGAAAAGTATTATGACTATATACCTGCTGTTGACGCAATAGAAAGTCAACAGCCAGCTTTTACGGGAACAATAGACCGTTTTCGTAAAAAATTTGAAAAATCGTTTTCTGTTCTCATCGATGTACTAATAGGTCAAGGAAAGAACCCGGCAAGACGACAAAAGGCTGAAGAGTATAAAAATGAATTGAGGCATCAGATTAGGATATTTCAGGCATTCTTTCGCAACAAAACCTCTACAATAGAGGGAAATGAAGAATGGCGTAGAAATGTCGATAAAGCGATTTACGGCGCGAGCTTAAATGGAGAACCACAAAAGCATTTATCAGAAAACGAAAGAAAAAAGTTCTGGTCAGTTTATAACCAGTGGCAAAAAGACCATAAAAATCTTCATGTAGATAGCAATCAGGTTATAAATCTGGTCAATGCTCTAAGTATGGAGTCGGTAGACGACCTTGATGTAACACCAAATAACTTGAGTAAAATATCAGCTAAGTACACCTTGCAGAACGACTTCCGCTATATCAGAGCTTTATATAAAGATTATCTGAAATTTAACGGAAGCGAAAAAGGTGCAGCCGACTATATTGCGGAACACTTTCTCGGATATGATGACGATAGGGAAATTTTCCGCGAAGAATTAGAAAAGGCAATACAGGCAGGAGATTATGACGATGGGACAGTCATATTCACCAGATACAGGGTTGATTAACAGGGAAGACTTTTATTCTTACTTGAGCTGGATAGTCAATTCAAATAGACTTGAGGTAGTAAAGAGGCGTAAAAGACCAGCATTGTATAACATTGCAGCAGGATTTGACATAGAAACATCATCATTCTATGAGTCGGGTAAGAAAAGAGCCATAATGTATCATTGGCAATTTGGAGTCGGTAACAAGGTAACGACAGGTAGAACATGGGATGAATTTAGAGGCTTCTGCTATGCAGTAGCCTCTATTCTACAAACCAGTGACAAATTGATATTACCAGTTTATGTTCACAACCTACCATACGAATGGGGATTTATGCGAAAATGGTTAGAATGGAATTTTAATAAGGTTTTCTTATTGGAAAGGAAAAAACCAGTTTACGCATTAGCCTTAAACGGACTTGAATTTAGGGATTCAGCAGTCCTATGGGGTTACAAATCACTTGCTAATGTGGGAAAAGATTTAAGGCGATACCCCGTTGACAAGATGATTGGAGATTTAGATTATAGGCAATTGCGTACACCGTTGACTCCTTTAACTGAAAAAGAACTTAAATACTGTGAGAATGACATAAGAATCATTTTGCATGGCATTCAGGAAGAAATAGAGGATAACGGGGGAATTGACAAACTACCTTTAACTAATACGCAAAGAGTTCGCATATACAGCAGAAATGCTTGTATAGGCGGACGCAATGCAAAATCAAGGGAGTATAGAGAGTTCATACATACTCTCAATTTAGATATTAGGGAATATCGTCAACTTAAAAAAGCATTTCAGGGCGGATTTGTTCACGCTAATGCCAATTATGTTGACAATTATGATGAGGATACTTCGGGTGAATATCATGGTAAAATAGTACCTATGGTATCATCATATGATTTTGCTTCTAAATACCCGAGCGTAATGGTACTTAGGAAGTTTCCAATGGGCGTGTCTGAACAAATAGACCGACCAATGACAGGGGCTGAATTTGAC
>JAZOWR010000005.1:0-4520 GCA_045659345.1 Ructibacterium sp. | reverse complement strand
TCTCCGGCAGGTGTTCATCGCACCACGGCTGTTTGCAGGTCGGGCAGATTTCCGGATGGTTCTTCATCTCAGTGAGTTTCTCATTCAGAACTTTAAGAGAGACCGTTTCGGTCTGAATCCCGGTGTCTAATTTCGTTATCTTAGAGTCTGTGTCAGAAGTGTCCGGCATCTCGGGCATTTTGACGTTAAACTCCGGCATAACCGGTTCAATGTAGCCATTTGTCCCCACAATAATCGGAGTTCTGTCTGCGATGTCCTTAAGTTCAGCGGTTATACTTTTTATTCTTGACGCAGAAGATGCAATATCGTCTATTTTTAAGTTTATCTTTCTGGCAATTTCAATGTTAGCATTCATTTTGCCGCTGAACTCTGAAATACTGCTGTTCAGTCTTATTACAGAGTCGTTGTTTTTCTTAGTCCGGAGGTTGCAGGACTCGATGCTCTTGTCGCAGTTCTCTATTTCCTGATTAACGGCAGAATCGTCGATAAACTGACTGTGCTCCTTGTTTTGTTCATTGAACATCTTGAGCATTTCAGTCTTTGTATTGAGTTCAGTTACGGTCTTTGATTTTTCAGCGTTCTTGTTACTTAAATCTTTGATTTCAGCAGCCAGTAATTCCGTCCATGCCTTTATGGTACTGAGTCCGATAAGGTTAGAGAGGAAAGACACTCTGTTAGTGTCCGACATATCTGAGAATATACCGGTGGAGCTCTGCTTGATGTAGATAAGATTCCAGAATCTCAGGAACGACAGGTCTGTTTCAAGGCACTTCTGTAAATCGTTCTTCTTGTTAGATTCCTGCGGCTTATCGTCTTTTGTGTACTCTAAAGAGGACAAAGTCCGTTTGATTTTGTACACGGAACCCTTGTATTCTAAAGTCATTTCTCCTGAGAACTTTCCGGGATACACAGATGTGTAATCAGACTTGTTGTAACCATAGAGCTTCCCGAAAAACATAAATTCCACGAGATTAAACAGCGTAGTTTTTCCGGCTCCCACATGGCCCCTGACAGTAGTGAGGCCGTCGTAATTCCGGAAATCAAAGTCGATGTTCTTTATACTCAGAAAGTTCTGGGCTTTGATTCTGTGAAGGTGTACTCTCAGATCCGGAACTTCTGATTCGTGTTCGTTTGCCTTTGACACTACAGAGTTAAGGACAGCCAAAGAATCATCAGAAAGCTTTGCTGTGAACTCTTTCAGGGCGTTTTTAGGGTCTATGCTCAGCGATGACAGAGTCTTAACGTCAATGATGTCTGTCTTTTCCGGCTTGACCTTTATGACGGCATCTTTGTTCGCTTCTTTAGTCTCTGTCTCTAACTCAGCGGCCTTTTCTTCTGTTTCTGCGTACTTGAACTCTAAGAACATTCCCTTAGTGGAAACTCTCTCGTAGGTGTTGTTACTGAAATCATAAATCAGAATGCCGACATTCGGAGAATCACTGAAAGAGTGCATGAGAGGCGTTCCCAGAGAGATGCCGTTTCCTATCTCTCTGAAGATGTGAATGTGTCCTACAAAGGCCCGTTTGTACTTTGAAACGTCTATGAAAGAACCAGCAAACGGACTCAAAGACTTGTCAAAGTCTCCGTGACACACAAGATAATCAGCTTTCTTGTATTCAAAGGTGTTAGAGGGAACCCACGAGTGAAAATGAACTGATATATTTTCTATATCAATTACATCATCATTATAAATGCGGACATTAGGCAGCGAGTCTAGCAGAGAGACAAGAGTATAGTTGTTGTAATCTGAAACATCAGTCTTGTCCGAACGCACAATAACGTCGTGATTCCCCAGAACGATTCTCACAATGCTGTTCTCTGAAATCGTCTTGAGGAACGTCTTTACAACTGACATAACAAGAGGAGAACTCTGAGCGGTCTGTAAGAGGTCTCCGGCAATCCAGATTTCGTTTACGTTCTTTTCTTTAATGATTGAGGATATAAGATTCCCGAGTTTAACGAACTGGTTAAGCCGGAAATCAGGCACAGGGTTGTAGGTTTTGTAGTTTCCAATATGGATATCGGAGATGATGATGCTTTTCATGGGTTAAATCCTTTTCTGAAACATTTCGCAAGAGTATATCAAAAAGCCCCGACGGAGTCAAGGCTTTGCAAAGGCATGACAGCGGACTAGCTGACGCTTCCGGAATCATATGTGAGACGCCATGGCACCCCTCCCTGAGTTGCTCCGCCCGGATATGCTCCTGTTGAACTTCCGTCTTCGGCATTGATTGCAGCCTTTTCGGACGCTGTCAGTGTGTGACCGGATGCCTTCCAGACGTAGAAGCAGTAAGTGTCTCCGAACATAGGGCTTGAACCGCTTATTGTTACAAAGGTTACATTAAATGTTCTTACCACCTCTCCCTGCGATACCGATGCTCCGGGCAGATAATCCCGTTCCGTTTCGGGAGAATTTGTTCTTGTTATCTTATAGTTTACAACGCCCCATGCCGGAGAACCCGAAGATGATCCGGCAGAACCCGTTGAACTTCCGGATGATCCGGAAGAACTTCCCGAACCTGATGTTCCGGACGAACCCGAACTTCCCGAACCGCCGGATGATCCGGAAGAACTTCCCGAACCGAATCCGAGACCGATAATCTTCCAGAAATGAACATCCCTGTCAGATCTCCATTTCAGAGATGTGCTTGTAGATGTTTTCGTAAAAACCTCCCAGCGTTTCGTGAAATCCTGAGTCAGGTCAAAAGTCGCATCGTCCCCGGACAGGTCGATTCCGAAAAAGTCTTTGTCTATTATCGCTTTTTTGAGAATCCATACCGGAATAATGGTGTAATTCCATGTGGTAGGAGTTGAAATAGCCTGATTATCTGTGCTGTAAACAAACATCAGAGCTTCAAAATTTGTAAACGCAGAAGTCAGAGTAATATCGCCGGAGTCAATATCTCCCGAGAAAATGACTGTATTCTGAGGTTCGCTTTTGGAAAAGTAATTAGTTCCGAATGCGTTTAACGGGATCGATGAAAGAGTTCCCTGAAACGCGCTTTGCAGGTCTAATGTTGTGGGGGAAAGGGCAAGATGATCGGCTCTGCCCGCATATATGTTCAGCCGAGCCTGAGCCTTCTGAGCGGCGGTCAGAGACTGCTCTGTATAAAGAACCGCATCGGTTTCAACTTCGATGGGAGTTTTGTCATAAACGTTTGATGCTGATTTCCTGTAAGTAAGTCCAGAGTTAATGTTAGTAACTTTAGAGTTAACCGCAAGGGCCTGCAAATCATTATCGGTTGCAAATGCCGTGCCGTCTTCCTTTACCAAATATTTTGAAATATCCTTGTTGCTCATTTTGAATCCTTTTTGGTGTATTTACCTTTTCAGAAAATCAAAACCCTATCGTCTTTGAAAAATTAGAAAGCCTTGAAACTTTAGGATCTCTGAGATAATTCTGCTTGGTAAACTCGGAATTAGCAGTCTCTATTTCCTGAGCAAGGTCGCAGGCTAAAATCGAACCTTTGACTTTAAAGGGCTTGTCTGCCGCATACTGATTCCAGATATCCCGGGCTTCCTTGTTAGTAAGTTCTCTTAATTCAAGGATATCAAACATTCTGCCCTTTCTCAGCAAGGACGTATCAATAGTATCAACCGATTGATTGGTAGTTATAATAAATTTAATGTTATTCTTTTTAAATCCGTCCGTAAATGACAGGAAATTTGAAATAAACCTGTTTTTGGCGGCGTCCGATGCGTTCTGTTCCTCTGAACGAGGAGTCAGCATATAGTCTAAGTCGTCAAGAATAACAAGATCAATGTCATTAAGTTCAAGTTCGTTCCAGAATCCGTCATTTGCCAGCACGTTAACATCAGAAGTGGATGCTATGTCGGCGTTTATCTTTTCAGTGTGCCTGCTGAGATATTCAATAGCCAGAGAGGACAGCTTTGACTTTCCGACCCCGGATTTGCCGGTAAGCAGAAGAATGTTTTCAGAGCTTTTAAAAAACTGCTCAAACATCAGTTCCGTATCAATGTAGGGAACGTACATAGGACTGGGCAAAGAGTCCATAGAAAGATAATCAGAGTCCTGCCCTAAACCTGTAGGAGTCATGTAATAATCATGAAGCATCACATTCATGTCTACATTTTCGGAGTCATAAGCCTTCTTGCCAATTTCGGCTATCGTTTGCAGGATTTCAATAGTTCTGGCGTAGCCCTGAACATCGTAGGAACACGGTGTTTCGGTAATGCCGATGCTGAAATCCGAATTCTCCAGCATTATGACTTCATTGCTGATGTTGAATTCCTTCGTGCCGGGAAAGGCATTCTTTATATCAGCGGCAAAAGCATCAAAGGAAGTTCTCTTCTTGAGCACCGGCCCGAGGTACTTTAAGTACAGTCCCCTTTTGTTATAAAAGTATTCAAACGATGTTTCTGAACAGTATGTTATCATTAACGCCTCTCACACAAAATTGACAAGTTCGCACAAAGTGGCTGCAAGGTTCAGGTTCTTATCCCTGACCATAGAGCTCTGAAACTGTCCCTTTGCCAGCGACTGCACGGCATTAGGGAGC
>JAZOWR010000004.1:0-2540 GCA_045659345.1 Ructibacterium sp. | reverse complement strand
TATACCAACTATCTTTTTGAAAAAGGTATTGACAAAATGCTGAAAAAGGTAGGCGAGGAGTCTGCTGAAGTCATTATAGCGTCAAAAAATTATGTAAAATCTGAGGTACAGTACGAAACCGCTGACCTTCTGTATCATCTTTCCGTTGTTCTGGTAGAGCAGGGGTTAACATGGAACGATATTTTTGAAGAACTTTCATCAAGATATAATAAATAATTTAATTATAAATAAATAGGAGGATTTATTATTATGAAGATCGGAATTGAACATATTGGAATTTTCACTGAGGATACCAAAGCATTGAAGGATTGGTATATCGAAATGTTTGACTGGAAAGAAGTTTACGATAATGGTAAAGGCACCTATTTCTTAAAAGCAGATGATGGTGTTATGATTGAGTTTTGCAAAAGCGATGTAGACGGAGGCGCTCATGCGATGAACGCTACCGGTGTGCGTCATATTGCAATTTCTGTGGATGAATTTGAACCGTTGGTAAATAAACTGATGGATAAAGGGGTTAAGGTTCTTACTGAGGCTAAGGTCTCGGATAAAGGAATTGGCACCATGTTTTTTGAGGATCCGGCGGGTAATGTTCTGCACTTGATTAACCGTCCATCTCCGCTCTAAGTCTATGTTGCCGCGAGTAGGGCGTTGGTTGCTCGTCCCTGTGTTTTTGATTGTTGTTTCATTGTATATTATAGGTCTTTCTATTTGGCAAAATCGAACTTATGAACTACCTGTAATTCACGAAGATCCAATTTATACAGAATCCGAAGCGAAAACAACACAAGAAAATCATAAACTAAACTTAAATTCTGCAACCAAAGAGGAATTGATGACTCTTGATGGCATAGGCGAAAAGACAGCAGAGCGAATCCTTATAAAACGCGAACAACTAGGCGCATTTAGAGTCATAGAACAGCTTCAAGAAATCAATGGAATTGGCGAAGTAACCTTTAACAGAATCAAGGATTTTATCACTGTGGAATAGAGGGATATTAATGGGATTTTTTACACCATCGTTTGATAAGCCGGGTAAGGGAATCGATAAAGATGCACCTCAAAAGAGAAGTTTTTTTCGATTTTTTGACATCGTTTCCAGAAAGTTTTGGAAACTTGGAAGTTTGAACATGCTTTATGTTTTGACGGCATTACCAACCATGTTTATAATATTTTGGTTGTCCGGTATTATTTCAGGAAGCATTTTGATGTCAGATACAATACAGGCCTATAAAGAATCTGAACAATCTTATTATTTTTTATTTATGGAGATTGACTTGATTGTTCGATTAGGATTTAGTTTCTTATTTATGATTTTCTGGGGAATGGGTCCGGTGACAGCAGGCGCTACCTATATTTTGCGTAATTACGCAAAAGAGGCTCATGCATGGCTATGGTCTGACTTTGTAAAAGCTTTTAAGGATAACTTTAAACAATCTCTAGGGGTTTTTCTGATTGATGTACTTGCATTTTTAATACTGTATACTGCGTTTGTTGTATATGGACAAATCCCTGGAATGATTGGTTCGATGCGTTATGTCATTGTTATGATTATAATTGTTTATACATTAATGCACCCATACATCTATCAGCTGATGATAACCTTTGACATGAAGTTTAAGGATTTGTATAAAAATGCATTATTATTTGCCATCGGCAAATTACCATCTAATTTATTTGTTACGCTGATAGTATTGGCTATACATGTAGGAGCTATCTATTTTGCTACCTTCTATACAGGCGGATATATTATTATTGCACAGTTAGTAGTTTTACTTTTAGAATGCTTGATTTTAGTAAGTTTTTCAGGATTAATGTTGCAGTTCAATGTTTATCCGAAATTGAAATTATTTATTCCCGAAGAGACCGTTACAGTAAAAAGCCTATACGAAGAAGATTAACTTGATACAAGGAGGTATTTTAAATGTTATTAGAAACAATCCGTACCTCCGGCGATGTGAAAAGACTTTCTAAAGATGAACTTTATCAATTAGCAGCGGAAATTCGTGAATTTTTAATTTCTAATGTCTCAAAAACCGGAGGACATCTTGCAGCAAATCTTGGTGTTGTAGAATTAACGCTTGCGTTACATCAGGTATTTGATGTTGAATACGACCGAGTTGTTTGGGATGTTGGTCATCAATCTTATACGCATAAAATTCTTACAGGAAGAGCAGAGCAATTTGGCACTCTGCGTCAGTTTGGTGGAATAAGTGGTTTTCCAAAATCCGAGGAACATTATTCAGACGCATTTAATACCGGTCATAGTTCTACATCAATTTCTGCAGCAACGGGATTTGCTGTCGCTGCGAAATTAAAAAATGAAAACCGAACAGGCATTGCCGTTATTGGGGATGGAGCATTAACCGGTGGTATGGCGTTTGAAGCATTAAATCATGCCGGTTCGTTGCAAATACCCTTGGTTGTGGTATTAAATGATATTGGAATATCCATATCCCGCAATGTGGGAGGCATCTCAAGACGATTAAAGCAAATTCGAAACACCAGAAGGTATTTTACTTTTAAATCAAACTTTAAAT
>JAZOWR010000003.1:0-2507 GCA_045659345.1 Ructibacterium sp. | reverse complement strand
CGGACCTATACAAAGAATGGGGTCGAGCGGTCAGCACCAAGAATGCTATGCGATGACCAAATCCATTGCAATACCGCATCTTGCAGATATTCGGAGTTTGAAAGCCTTGTTTGCAACATCCTTGCCGAATGTATAGAAGATTTTGAAATCCGCATCAATGGCAACAATGCCGATTCCCAGAAGATGCACGGTGCATTGATACAGCGACTTGAAAAGAAGTTGAAAGCCCTGGAAGAAAAGGAAATCAGCCAATGGGAGAAATATTCCGAAGAAGGAATGCCAAAGGCGATATTTGATAAACTCAACGAAAAAGTGCTACACGAAAAAGAAGAGGTAAGCCAGGCCTTGTGCCACGCAAAAGAAACAATGCCAGACCCGGTTGATTATCAAGAAAAACTCTGCCGGTTCCGGGATGCCTTGGAAGCTCTAAAGGACAAAGATGTTTCTCCGCAAAGAAAAAACACGCTCTTGAAAGCGTGCATTGACCGGATCGAATATTCCAGAAAGAAATCACCAAGCCGGAAGCTCGGTGAGAAAATAGAACTTGATGTGAAATTAAGGGTATAATTTTTATATCCTTAATATCCATCATTGATGCGCTAATTCATAAGCACATTGAAGATGGATATACAAAAAGCCACTAATGAAGGGGATTTACAATGAAAAAATGTGCCGTTTGCCAGAATAAACACAACACCTATTTCAAACACCGCCCGTGCTGTCTTTCGTGTTTCAAGCGAATTTTGCGGACGGAAAGACACTTGCATTATAAAAGAGCATAAAAAAAGACGCACCCGGCGTGGGTGCGTTCTTTCTTTCATACTTTCATAGATTAAAGGATTGGTTTATCTCCAGTTCCCATTTTTGCTAACTCCTTCATTTGTCAAGTAGACCCAGGCGGTCAAGAACCACGGCCATCATTTCCCTTGTAACCACTCCCTGGGGATTGGTTCCATCAAGGATGCCTTTTTTTGTTGCTTTCTCAAAAGATGCTTTTGCCCATTCTCCGGGGACAGCATTTGCCACCGGTTCTGGTTCTTCTTCCGCTTTCAAGCCGAAGCCTTCAACGATACTCCATGCGACGGAATCTGCAATTTCATTTTTCTTCTCTGCATAGAGTTTCATATCGTCTTTATCATCAATGAAACATACCTCCAGCAATGCAGCGGACACGCCCTGGCGTTTGACATAGTCTATGAGACCCCAATTTTTGTACTTTACACCACGATTCCGGAAACCAAGGGAACCGATGCCACTAGCAATATTTTCTTCGACCGTGACCCCTTTTTCTGCGGTTGTGACATATATCTCTGTCCCGGTTGTCTTTCCGTTCCCGGCTTTGTCATTCACTCCGGCGTTGAAATGAATCTCCAGGGCATAATTATAGGGACGAAAATTAAATTCGCCCCCTTTTTTGATAATATGCTCATACCAATTCTTTGACGTGTCGGCGATGTCAACTGTTGCATATTTTCCAAGTCTCGCCTTGACAAGTGCCGCAACCTCTCTGGTCAAATCCGCTTCTTTGTAGCCGTTGCCAACTGCCCCAGGGTCTCCCGCTCCATGTCCTGCTATCAATAAAATGTTCATTGCTTTACGCCTCCCCCGTCTTTTTGGCGTACTGGGTGCCAAAGTAGAAAATGACAATGGTCTTAAACATATCAAAGAATGCGTCCGTTGTCAGTTTGTTTGTGATAGCCATAAACGCAACAACTCCGGTAAAGGTTAACGTCATAAGGCTTTTGAGATCAATCAATTTTGCAAAACGTTCTGTTATCTCTTTCATGATACAACCTCCCATTCTAAAACCTCATTTGCGATGTGCTCAATGAATGAGTTCCCGCCAAGTGCCTTGTATGTTTCATAATAGGCACAAAAATTCTCATATTCATATTGTCTTATTGTTTCGCTGTCCTTGTTTTTGTAGTAAACATTCAGCATCCGGCCACGCAAAAGGCACTTCATCCCCTCACGTTGCATATCGTCTCTCATGACCCTATCACGCAACGGCTTGACGAGAACAACACACGCCGCCAAAACGATACTGATTCCGCCACATATTTCAACAAGAAGGCGAAAGGTGTCAAGCATCATCGGAAACCACCTCCCAGAATGCGTCTGTCCCTACTTCTCCCGGAGGATAGGGGTTGTTATCTTGCAAACTCCGCCAGGTCTTATCTAACCGGATGCAGACCTCATCCTCCATATACAGCCCGCTTGTTCCAGCCGGTGGTTGATATTCTTTCGCCTCATCAACCTTTTTGGTATGCTGGATGGAATATATCGCCGGAAGGTCAGCGGGACGGACGCCCGGACTGTGTGCCGGTGTGTGAGGTTGTAAAATGGTAAATACTTGACCGCCATCCCGCACCGGAAATCCGATGTGTTCCGCAGTATATACCGCAGATTCACTCCAAGCCGGGATTTTATCCTCATTGTGGATCAAGTCTGTGCCGGTCAGTTCGCTTGCCATAGATGCCAGGGCCAGAGCATCGGCACGGCCTTTG
>JAZOWR010000002.1:0-5370 GCA_045659345.1 Ructibacterium sp. | reverse complement strand
AGTACCTTGAGGAGGCAGCAGAGTTGCAGGAGTTGAAGCGACAGAGTGACTATTACGCTGGTCTCAAAAATAACGCTGATTTTGAGGAATACTCTGCAAAGGGTGCTGCTATTGAGAATCCTGCATACGGTGAAGTGGAGCCTTATTTTGAATGGCTTTGGTGGGAAGCCGGTGGCGGTGCTGTGCCTGGAAACATCGTTACATATTCCAGAGATAATTATGAACACATTATACATGCGGAAACTGGTACAGGATATGATGCGGTTGGTGACTATGTTTACGGCATGATGACAGATGACGAGGTAAATATATACAACTATCTTCTTGCTAAGTACGGCAAAGAAAAGGGTGACGAGTACATTTCCTATATCTATGAGGATCTGAACGCACGGCTGGGAGCCAATTTGGCTAAAAATATCACTGGGATAGATATCCCCGTAGTTGAAGAATTAGCAATGGGATTGTATGGACTTGTTGCAGGTATTGACCAGTGGGAAACTGGTATAAAACAATTATTCTCAAGCGAAAGCCTTCCGACTACAGCAGTACAATATGGCAACGCTTATTTGTTAGAGTCCACGGATGGCGTTGGTAGGTATGCATATCAAGCTACAAATGTTGTCGGCAATATGCTTCCGTCCATCGCTTTCTCCATGATAACAGGCAACAACCAGGTTGTTGGTTCTGTTTCTGTTGGTATGTCTGCAGCAGGTAATGCCTATGCGAGTGCGCTGGATGAAGGATATAGCGTAGGAGAGGCAAGGACATATAGTACCCTTGTTGGTATAGCAGAGGGTTTCCTTCAGTACGCTCTTGGTGGTATTGGCAAACTTGGCGGTAAGGCTTCGTCAAAACTCATGGGCAAGCTCTCAGCGATTGACAATTCGTTCCTCCGTGTATCTGCGAAGCTGGGCGTAGATGTTCTTAGCGAGATAACGGAAGAAGAGCTTCAGCTTTACCTAGAGCCTGCAATAAGGTCGCTTGTCTTTGGGGAAGACTATGATGCGCCTACCATGGATGAGGTGATCGAGACTGCTATCGTGACCGCTATGTCTACTCCTGTTTTGGGTGGCGCATCCACGGTGTCTACCGGTTTGTCCGAACACAGGATGCTAACTGGAGCAGGACGAGATATCATGACAATGGATGGCGGTGTTGATAGGCTGAAGAACCTCGCTAGAGATGTGGCTGGTGCTTCCACCGGCAGGGCGAGTAAGTATATCACAGATCGAGTTGACAAGGTTTCCAGAAAAACCACCCCACGGAAGGTCGGTATGCTGTACGATACCGTCAAGACTTCCATCGGCACACAGAACCATGCTGATCTCGTCAAGACTCTTACACGAGGCGAGAACGCCTTCTCCGAGAAAAAGGCGAGTAAGATTGCAGGCGCATTGATTGCACAGGCAAATGGTTTGGAACTCACCAATTCACAGAGCAAACTCCTGGAGTCCGTCAAGGACAACCCCAAGGTACAGCAGGCACTCGACAATGTCATCAACAACGAGAAGTCTACTGTGAGCTATCGCAACCAGCAACTGAGAGAGTTCAACCAGGATGTTGCCACCAATGCAATCAAAGAGGCCATCACGAAGAGTGTGACTGAGAAGGAGTTCACCCCTGAGGGTGTCTATGAGACTTCTTCTAAAAGCAAGGCTATCCGTACCGATACCAAAGAGGAAATCGACATCAAGGGTGTCAAAGAAATCAGCAAGGGCAATCTAGTTCTGGAGCTTTCCGATGGGGAGACCATCAATGCCAAGGATGTATCCTTCGGCAGCGATGCTGATGCTCTTATCTATGAGGCTGTTGGCAAGATTGGTGACAACATTGATGCTGAGAGTGCCAATCAGCCCATCGCTCAGTATAAGGGCGGTGATGCCATGGCATTCGCCAGGGGCATTGCACAGGCTTACACCTACGGTTTCTATAGACTGGATAAGTCCGAGATGTTTAGCAAATACTCCCTTGCTGACAAGCTGACGGATGAGCAGAGGGACTTTGCTTATGAACTTGGTGAGAAGTATCGTCCTGTCAAGGATGCTATCGATAAGGCCGAGGCTAGTAAGAAAATGGCAGAGTCTGGCAAGACAACTGCTGAGAAGGGCGTTTACTACCGTGATAAGGATGGAAATGCTACTGATATCAGCACCTACCTAAAGACATCCAACATCAAGCTCAATAATCTCCAGAAGAGTGGCATCGAGATGATGCGTGAAATGTCTGAGATGATGGGTGTGCGCTTCAATGTGTTTGAGTCTTGGGTGGAGAACGGAAAGCGATACTACCTTGACGAGAGCGGTAAGGTTGTCGAGGGTAACCCCAACGGTTTCTACGATACCGTGACAGGAGAGATCTACATCGACCTCAATGCAGGCAATGACTACCAAGGCACTATGGTATTCACAATCGCCCACGAGGTGACCCACTTCATGAGGCAGTGGTCTCCTGAACATTTCACCAAGATTGCTGAGATTGTCTTCCAGCATGGTGGAATGAAGGGGAATGTGAGCGAGCTGGTGGCTCTCAAGCAGGCGAACGCAAAAGCCAAGGGCAAGCCAATCTCCTACGATGTCGCATTGGAGGAAGTTGTTGCTGACGGCATGGAGACTATTCTTAAAGACGGCAAGGTTGTCGAGTTCATGGCTGATGTCAAGAAGAAGGATCATGCTGCTTGGGAGAAACTCAAGGGATGGTTCAAAAACCTTGCAAAGTTCCTGAGAAAGCTGGTGTGGAATTACAGAGGTCAGTCCGCACAGACTACGGAAGGTGCAAAGGTTGCAGAGTTCGCCCAGGATCTTCTTAACCAAATCGAGCAGATTTATGCCGAAGGTGCTGTGGAATCTGGCAAGCATTATCAGGAGGCTGTTGACAGCTACAGAGCTGCGCAGGAGCAGTTCTCTACTGCAAATATGCAGGGCAATGCAGATGGTGCTGTAGTGCAGAGTGAGGCAACCACGGCAATTGTAGAGGCCACCAAAAACCATATGCGGACTGAGTATGAGGCAATGCTGAAGCAGGTCATGAGTCTGTCTGATGGTACAGGAATTATTTTGCACTCCATCGAAGGTTTGACTCCCACGAAGATTGAGGGTATCTCTGGCAAGACCGTCAATGGTTATACCGGCAGAGATGTCCGAGCATGGGCTATGAAGGTTGCAGGTTTCACCCAGGCACAAATCAATGAGGTTAACAAGTTCATGGACTCCATGGCTGACTTCATGGAAGAGGCTGGTGTTACCTACAAGTTCATCGGGCTTCAGGATGTGAAGGATGCCAAACTGCACTACACCTACAATCCTGATGGCAGTATCAAGTCCATTGTGCTGTCTGCCATGGTGAAGAACGGCGATTACCCTGTGAACTTTGACCTGTCCTCTATCTGTAAGAAGAGAGTGGCTATGTCTAAACTTATCGACAAGCTGGCGAAGAGAGGATCTCTCGACAACGGCACCGTTAAGCTGACTCCTGCCAACATCTTCAAGATTAACACAGCACTAAAAGATGCCGGATATGAGACCGCTTGTCTTGGATGCTTTGTGGAATCCAAGAGATATAACTCTCTTGAGTGGGCAAAGACATTCTGCAACAAGTGGAATGCTGCCGTTAAGAAGGTCAATCCCAATGCCACCTACTTTGGCTATGGCGATGCCACCTTCAACGAAGACTCCTTCACCTTGGAGCAGGCCGTCAAGATCGATGATGCAGCCACCAAGTACATCACGGATACCAAAACTGAGAGACTGGCGAATGCGCTGAAGAAATACCAGGCAAAAGCAGAGGCTGGTTTGCCTTTGGTTGAATCCTTCTCTAAGGCAGCAAGAGACAGACTTATTAAGTCCGATACCATCAGCGATGAGCTGAAGACCAAGTATCTCAACTGTGATGTGTCTACCCTGAACATGGCAGATGTGGAGTTCCTCTTGGAAAACGGTGTTCTTCCCGGAGCAACTCTGTCTAATAAGCAGGCTGTGACCGAGATGGTCAAGAGTGGCGAAGCATATCAGCACTTGCTGAGACCTTCTGACCTGTTGACGGACAGGGGCATCTCTAAGCTGGAGGCGTTGCCCAATTTCCATGGTGTGCTTTACGGACACTACGGAAGTGGTACTCCCAAGCTGATGCAGAGCTACACTCCCTACAACTCCGAGATTGCTTTGCTCCCTGCCAATAAGAACAAGGATCAGACCTTGGCAGAATACCTGTACACCATTGCAGGCGTGAGAATGCAGAGCTTCTCCGACTTCCAGATTCAAAACATCTATGACTATCTCCAGATGGTAGCAGACCTCGCCGCGAGAAAGGTTCCGGCTCACGCATACACCAAGGAGATTTCCTTTGCAAAGCTGCTTGGCATGACCGGCATCAAAGTCAACCTGAGTGTGATGTTTGACATCGACCCCATGGTGGACAAAGCTCATGCAGGCCTTACGAAGCTGAACAAGCTGGTTCATAGAGGCGAGTATGCGAAGGTAGTCCTGGAAGATGCACAGGGAAAATGGGTGTATAACATCGGTGACTATCAGACACAAAAGCTGTTTGCAGAGGCATTCCCTGACGAGGCAAAACGATTCCTTCAGAGTATCGGTTTCGCAGATGCTGTGAAGCTCCAGACCTCTACTGGATACAGTGCCAACTGCGGTATCATCGGTGTGGGTTATTCCGACCTTGGTATCTTTGCCATGCTGAGTGATAACCGCATCCGTTATATCATTCCTTACCATGCATCCAGCCTGCCTGCCGAAATCAAACTGGCTACCAATATTGCTCTTGGCACAAATTACACTCCGTACCAGAACAATATGAAGATCAAGGAGATTGTGGATCGCAACGGCAACAAGGTGAACTGGACTATCAAGGAGGCATATAAACGCCTTGGTAGTGGACAGGCTGTCATCAACGAGCTGAACGAGAAGGTACGCACCGAGGGCTGGGTGGTTTCCACCACAAAGGCTCAAACCGGGCATGGTAGCTATGGACTCTATGAGGATCTGCAACAGACCAACGATCCCAGACAGACCGCAAGCAACTTCATGGACTGGTGCATCGGCAATAGCACCCTGCCTCTGTTCTATCAGTTTGCATCCCATGAGAACTACTACAAGCTGCTGTATGACTACAATGTCTATGATTGCGTGACAGAGGAGTATGCTCCCCAGCAGGCTGTTACCAACACCTATCCCACTATGGTGGATGGGCAGGTGCAACCGGGCAATGTTACCGATGGTGGCTTCAATACGGAGTATCTCCAGGGAACTATCGATAAGCAGATGGCTTTCATGGATGAGTACAGCAGGAATCTCAATGATGACCTTGAAGCGCTAGCTGAGAATGTGGAGAAGGGCAATTACACTCTCAAGAGCGAGATAA
>JAZOWR010000001.1:0-2228 GCA_045659345.1 Ructibacterium sp. | reverse complement strand
CCTCTAATGTTTGAACTCCAACTGGTACCCGAGCCCTGATGAGCGCGACTCCTTCTGCATCCGTACCTTTGGAATTGGGGACAGAGAGCATTTCAGCCTTATTGAAGAAGTATGCTTTGCCGGCCATCATTGCGATGACCGCTTCTTCTGTATATAATATAGTTGATAGTATTTTTATCGGACAAGGCGTAGGCCCTCTGGCGATTTCCGGTCTGGCGGTCACTTTCCCCTTGATGAATCTTTCCACCGCTTTCGGTACGCTGGTCGGTATCGGTGGTGCGACCATGCTTTCCATCTTTTTGGGGCAGAAGAATTACAAGGCAGCCAACAAGGTGCTAGGCAACACTTTTACCTTGAATGCCATTATGGGCTTGGCTTTTATGTTGGTCTGTCTGTATTGGCTGGATCCTATTCTCCGCTTTTTCGGTGCGAGTGATGCCACCCTTCCCTATGCCGCAGAATATATGACCATCATCCTCTACGGCAATATCATCACTCATCTCTATTTTGGTCTGAATGGAATGATGCGTTCGAGCGGACATCCCCGTTCTGCTATGTATCTGACCCTGCTGACCGTTGTGATTAATTCTGTTTTAGACCCCATCTTTATTTTTGTCTTGGATTGGGGCATCAAAGGGGCGGCCTGGGCAACCGTGATTTCGCAGGCAGTGGCATTTGTGATTGTTATGTGGGAATTTTCAGACCCCAGACGCATCTTGCATTTTACTCTCTCTTCCTTGCGATTGGATTGGCGCGTGGCAAAATCCAGCCTTTCTATCGGCTTCGGCCCTTTCTTGATGCACAGCGCGGCTTGTGTGGTTACCATGGTAATCAACCAGCAACTCGGACATTATTACGGTGATTTAGGAATCGGTTCTTACGGTATCAACAACCGTATCACCTTCTTTTTTGTGATGATTTGTGTCGGCCTCAATCAAGGTATGCAACCCATTGCCGGTTATAATTATGGGGCAAAATTATATAGTCGGGTAAAATCTGTTTACAACAAGACGGTCTTCCTGGCAACCGTGGTGGTGAGTATCGCCTGCCTTTTAAGCGTGGGTTGCCCTAAATTTTTGGTCAGTCTTTTTACTTCGGATGCGGACTTAATTGCGATGGCTTCCCACGATTTGGTGATTATGAATTGTATGATTTTCATTGTGGGTTTCCACATGATTACAGCTAATTTTTTCCAATGTCTGGGAATGGTGAAAAAATCCATTTTCCTGTCCTTGATTCGACAGATTTTGTATTTGATTCCGCTGCTGTATATTCTTCCTCAATTCTTCGGCGGAATGGGCGTGTGGTTGAGTCTGCCCGTATCGGATTGTCTGTCCTTTCTGACTGCGATGCTCATGCGCGCCTCTCTGCTTAAAAAAATCAACACCATGAAAGATGGCGATGACCCCGCTCTCTTGGGCAGTAACATATAAGGTATGGAAAAATTAATCATCAGTATAGGACGACAATTTGGCAGCGGCGGGAAGGATATTGCTACCCGTGTTGCAGAACGCCTGCAAATTCCTTTGTATGACGATGCCCTGCTTCGTCAGGCGGCGGTAGAAAGCGGTATTGATGAGTCTGTTTTTATGCAGGCCGATGAAAAAAGAGCCTTGTTTTCTTTTTCTTCCGTCTTTGGCGGCGGTATAGGACGTGAACAAGTCTTTACCATTCAATGTGATACCATACGAAATATCGCGTCCCGTGAATCGGCGGTAATTGTCGGACGCTGTGCCAACTATATTCTACGGGATCGTGAAATGGTGCTCAATATCTTTATCACGGCTCCTATGGAAAAAAGGGTGGAGCGAATTATGAAGAAACATAATTTGAGCGAGGAAAAAGCGCTGGCTTTGATAGAGAAAGAGGATAAGGCGCGGGCGCAGTATTACAACTTTTTTACCTTCGGTGAGTGGGAACGCGCCAGCGACTATGATTGCTGTATAGATTCTTCTTTGCTCGGCTATGAGCAGACGGCAGAACTCATCGTTTCATTGGCGGAAAAAATGATGGCTGCCCATGAGTAAATGGCAGAAAATAAGCAGTTTACAAAAACGGACCTTGTGGGGTCTGGGACTTTTGGCTGCTTTATTTATTGCCTTGTTGTTGGGTCTTCTTTCAAGGGATTCGGAGCCTGTTTCCAACGAAGAAAATGAGCCCGTTCGTCTCAATAGTTTTATAAACAACGCCCAATCTTATCATTCGCAGTTGGATAAGGAGGTGACTAA